>JAQVRW010000232.1 GCA_028700875.1 Candidatus Zixiibacteriota bacterium
AATCCTACCTGGTCCAACCAAGGGACACGCTGCGTTTCAAGACCTTTTATAAGATCGAGACCAACTGGGATTATGCCTATGTCGAGGTATCGACCGACGCCGTCAACTATACGCCCATCCCCGGGAGTATCACTACTACGTACGACCCCTATGGCACCAATCGGGGCAACGGTATAACCGGCACATCGGTCGGCGGTTGGATTGACGGGACCTTCGACCTTTCCGCCTTCACCGGACAGGAGATTTTTTTACGGTTTTCGTATTACACGGATCAATCTTCGACCGAAGAAGGGATTTATATCGACGACATTCGGCCGGTCGGCGTCTTCACCGTCCAAAACGTCATCTTCCCCGTCATGGATACCCTCTCTGCTTTCACGGATAAGCCGGCGGGACTGTACACATATAAGGTGCGGGCGCGCGATGCACAGCGGCAATGGAGTATCTTTTCCAATCGTGAAATGACATTCGTCAAGACCGCCTATATTTGCGGAAATGCCAACGGCGACGAGTCGGTTAATATCGCCGACGCGGTGTACATAATCAGCTATGTCTTCAGGGGAGGTCCGGCGCCCGATCCTCTGGCGGCCGGCGACGCCAATGGGAATGGCACGGTCAACGTGGCCGACGCTGTCTATTTGGTAAACTATATTTTCAGAGGCGGCCCGGCCCCGGTCTGCCCGTGATGTTGAAAGGGATGCAATGACCTCAGTTAATGGATGGACTGTCCTGGCGACGATATTTGTTCTTGTCATTGGGACCGCGTCGGTTTTCGCACAAACGTCTCCCCGGCTCGAAGCCATCGGTTCCGGCGACGCACGTCCGACAAATGATGCACCGACGGTCTGGCAAGATAACCCCTACGGAATCCCAGTCACGCGTTGGGCCGGTCCGGAAGGGAGCCATCCAACTGGATTCGAGGAATGGAGACAGAAGTCGGGCCCCGATAGACCTTTTTCCGCTCGCCTGGTGGCATCCCAATCAAGCGTCAAGGGGGCGCTCCGCACCGGCGGGGTTTGTATCCTGGTAAACGATCTGCTTCTTTCGGGCCTGCAATCGTCGCTCGATCAATATACGGCCGATCTGACCGCGGAAGGATATTCGGTCACCATCTACGGAATGTCGGGCGGAACGCCTGAGGAACTGCGGACTTTCCTGCAGGAAGAATATGAAAAAGGAATGACCGGCGTCGTCTTGATCGGCGACCTCCCTGTGGCCTGGTACGAAGCCGAATGCTGGGACCCGGTCGAGCATGAAGAGTTTCCGGCCGATCTTTACTATATGGATATGGACGGTGCTTGGGAGGACTCCGACAGCGACGGCCTCTACGATACGCATACCGGCAACATCGTCCCGGAAATCTGGCTGGGACGACTGACCGCCGGGCCGCTTGCCGCCGATCTGGACGGTGAAATAGCCATGCTCCAGAATTATTTCCGCAAAAATCATCTCTACCGGACCGGTCAGGCGCCGCTGCAGAATCGAGCCCTGGTATATATTGATGATGACTGGGAACCGTGGGCCGCAGAATGGGGCGGCAACGTCGGCTTGACCTACGCCGACCGAACGCAGGTCTCCATTCCGGACACTACTATAGCCGATGATTACGAGTCCCGCCTGCCGCTGAATTATGAGGCCATCCTGTTATGCGTACATTCCAGCCCGACCCTGCACGCATTCAAGATTCCGCCCGACGTTTGGCATAGCTATACCCAATATTATGAGATCCCGGCCATAGATCCGGCCGCCTATTTCTACAACCTGTTCGCCTGCTCCAACGCCCGGTTTGTCGAGTCTAATTATATGGCCGGATGGTACATCTTCTGCGATACCTACGGTTTGGCGTCGATAGGCAGCGCCAAGACCGGCTCCATGCTCGAATTCGGCGACTTCTATGGCCCGTTCGGCTCCGGCCGGACCTATGGAGAAGCCCTGGCCGACTGGTTCTCTGCGATGTTGGGAGACGGCGTCGAGGATTGGGAACGATGCTGGTATTACGGCATGACTCTCTGCGGCGATCCGACTCTGGGCCGCCGGCCTTTGGCTCTGTCGATAACCTCTACGACTCTTCCGGATGGCGAGTACGGAAAACCTTACAGCGGCGTTTTATCAGCCGACGGAGGCCAGCCGCCCTATATCTGGAGACTGGTGAATGATTCCAAACTGCCCGATGGTTTGGCTTTCGATTCGATAAACGCCGCGATTACGGGCAATCCTATTGAGGTCGGTGATTTCGACCTGGAGATCGCAGTTGTCGACGCTGCCGTAACGCCCAGCGCAGATACGGCCCAATTCACCATTGGCATCTCATTCTTGTGCGGCGATGCCAACAACGACGGCCAGGTCAATATCGGCGATGCGATTTACCTGATCAGCTATATCTTCAGAGGGGGGCCGCCCCCGCTACCGCCGGAAGCCGGCAATGTCAACGGAGACAGTAAACTCAACGTTGCCGACGCGGTCTATCTGATAAGCTACATTTTCAGGGGAGGTCCGCCGCCGACGTGCCCGTGAGCGAGACGGTAAATCGAATACCGGGGCCTTTGATGGACTGGAACAGTCCCCATTTTTAGGGGTTGACGTTTGACGAAACTGAGGTATTTTGATATAGAAAACGAGCGTGGTTCAGGAAAGTTCGATTTCACTTTGGGTCATTGCAGCGAGAATTTTCAGCAACGAAGGGGAACACGATGAAACGCGTTGTTTGTCTGACGCTGGCGCTATTAGCCGTTCTGGTAACTATTGTATATTCAGAGAGTTACGAAACATATTTCAAGTTTCAGATTACCGATCGGGCCGAGTTGGACAAGCTGACGACGGTCATCTCTATCGATAATGTCAAAGAGTTGGACGTTTACGCCTACGCCAACGAGAAACAACTATCGAGGTTCGAACAGATGGGGTACACCTACACGGTTCTCCCCCATCCCGGTTCCCTGATTGTCCCGGAAATGGCCACGACCAAGGACGGTCTTGCGGCTTGGGACGCCTACCCCACATATACCGCCTACGTGGACATGATGTATCAATTCGCGACCACTCATCCCGACTTGTGCCAGGTGATTAATATCGGCACCACAGTCCAGGGGCGGGCGTTATTGGTGGCCAAGTTATCCGATAATGTGACTTTGAGCGAAGATGAACCGGAAGTCTTTTACACCAGCAGCATGCACGGTGACGAAACCACCGGCTACATCATGACGTTGCGCCTAATCGACAGCCTACTGACAGCCTACGGCAGCGATTCCCTCATTACCCGGTTGATTGACAGTTGCGAAATATGGATCAACCCGCTGGGCAATCCGGACGGGACATATCACGGCGGGAACAGCTCTGTCTCGGGGGCCCAGCGTTATAACGCCAACGACGTCGATCTGAATCGGAACTATCCCGATCCCGACGACGGTCAACATCCCGATGGCGAAAGCTGGCAACCGGAAACCATCGCCATGATGGATTTCGCCACGAACCATAATTTTGTCATTTCCGCCAATTTCCACGGCGGGGCCGAAGTCGTCAACTACCCGTGGGATACCTGGTCGCGGCTTCACGCCGACAATACCTGGATGGTCAACATCTCCCGGGCTTTCGCCGATACCGTGCATCATTATGCCGTATCGGGCTATATGACCGATTTGAACAACGGCATCACCAACGGATACGCCTGGTATACGATTACCGGCGGCCGCCAGGATTATATGACCTACTGGCGCGGGGCCCGCGAAGTCACCATTGAAATATCCAGCACCAAGCTGTTGCCGGCCGGCCAGCTTCCAGCTCACTGGACATACCTCAGAACATCGATGCTCAATTACCTGGAAAACGCCCTCTATGGAATCAGAGGCATTATCACCGATGCCGTCACCGGTCAACCGATTCCGGCCGTCATCAGGATACCCGGACACGACAGCGATCTCGACAGTTCCCGCATATTCAACGACCCCGACGTCGGCGACTACCATCGTATGATCGCCGCCGGGACCTATGATGTCGAAGTTTCCTCGCCCGCCTATTACACGAAGACCATACAAAATGTCACCGTGACCAACAATGCCGGTACCCGGTTGGATATCGCGTTGGATCCGCTTCCCGTCTATCCCGACCTGCAATATGTTTCACATGACGGCGGACTGATCAACCCCGGCGGCGACGTATCCATGCATATCACGTTGAAGAACAACGGCGCCGGCAGCGCAACCACCGCCGTTGGAACGCTGACGACGAGCGATTCGTATGTCACGATTACGCAGGACAATTCGGTCTATCCTACGATCGACGCCCTGGGCGGCACGGCCGCGTCGTTCGACTTCTATGCCTTTTCGGTTTCCCCCTCCTGCCCGATGTACCACCAAGCCGATTTCTCCCTTGTTATGACCGCCGATGGCGGATATGCCGACACGGTCACGTTCAGCCTCAATATCGGCCAGATCGCGGAAGGTTTCGAAACGGGCGATTTCACGGCGATGCCCTGGGAGATGAGCGGCAGTCTCCCCTGGACTATCACCACGACTTCCCCGTATGAAGGGGCGGATTGCGCCCAGTCGGGAGCGATAGGCAACAGCCTGAGTTCCATCATGTCCGTCACGCAAACCGTCACCTCGGCCGGAACGATAACGTTCCACTATCGGGTTTCTTCCGAAAGCGGGTGGGATTATCTCCGCTTCTTCGACAACAGCGTGGAAAAAGAAAAATGGTCGGGCGAGGTTGGCTGGACCGAAATCAGCTACGCGGTCAGCGCCGGCACGCACACGTTCTCCTGGAGATATACCAAGGACGGTTCCGATATAGGCGGCAGCGATTGCGCCTGGGTCGATCTGATCGTCTTCCCGCCGATATCCTCCGCGCCGGTGATTACGACCACCACTCTGCCCGACTGGACGGCAGAGTCCCCGATATCCCAGCAATTGACGGCCTCCGGCGGTTCCGGGACTCTGACCTGGACCGACAAAAATGGTGACCTTTCCGGGACCGCCTTGAACCTTAGCTCGACGGGTTTGCTGACCGGGACTCCGACGGCAGCAGGCACGATTTCGTTTACGGCCAGAATAGTTGACGGGGCCGGCGGCAACGATGAACAGCTGCTCGGTTTCACGGTCAATGCCGCGATGATTATCACGACCGATTCTCTCCCGGCCGGGTTTGTCGACCAACCGTACTCTCAGTCCCTGTCCGCATCCGGTGGCACCGGCACGAAATCATGGGGCGACAAAGACGGCGGGCTGGCCGGTACCGGATTGACGCTTTCCTCGGGCGGCGTTGTATCGGGGACGGTCACT
>JAQVRW010000233.1 GCA_028700875.1 Candidatus Zixiibacteriota bacterium
CCCGGTGCCGAAGATGGCATCGACGATGACGTCATAGCCGGATAAATCGGGCAGTTGCGAATCATCCACGATCTGCGCGACGGTCTTCCCGGCTTTGCAAATCTTGTCATAGTTGATGCGGCAGTCATCCGACAGCTTGTCATCGCTTCCGGCCAGATAAAAATCGACCTCGCGGCCGTCCTCGATTAGATATCGCCCAATGACGAATCCATCGCCGCCGTTGTTTCCCCGGCCGCAGACCACCGCGATGCGGGGCCGGTCGAATTGCAGCAGGAGGTTGTCCTTGATATAGAGGAAAATCCCCCGCCCGGCGTTTTCCATCAGGTCGAGCGAGGGGATTTTCACGTCGTTGATCGCGCGGGCGTCGATCGCCCGCATCTGTTCAGCCGTAACCAGTATCATGCGCGTTACTTTTTTATCTCCAAAGCAAACCGGATCACATCGTAGGCGTCCTCAAAAAACTTGAACGTCATCGCCTTCTTGATCTCTGGCGGAATTTCCACCATGTCCTTTTTATTGTCCATCGGAAGAATCACCGTCCTGATGCCGTGACGGTATGCCGCCAGGACTTTTTCTTTCAGGCCACCGATAGCCATCACCTGCCCGCGCAAGGTGATCTCGCCGGTCATGGCCATCTTGTCTTTCACCCGGCGGCCTGTCGCCAGCGAGGCCAGCGCGACGGCCATGGTGATGCCGGCCGAGGGACCGTCTTTGGGGGTCGCGCCCGAGGGAACATGCACGTGCAGTTCGTGCTCCTCGAAGAAATCCGATTTGATTTTCAGGCGCGATGACAGCGAGCGGACGTACGACAACGCCGTCTGCACCGATTCTTTCATCACGTCGCCCAGATGCCCGGTCAGGGTCAGGGCCTTTTTCCCCGGCATGGCGGCCGCCTCGATTTTCAACACCTCGCCGCCATAGGCGGTCCAGGCCAGCCCGGCCACCTCGCCGATCCGTTCCTTGCTGAACCGGGTCTCGGAAGCGAAATAGGGCGGGCCGAGATATTTGGCCAAATCGGATGCGCCCATGCTGATCTTGCGATGGCTTCCGCCGGCGACCTTGGCGGCCACTTTCCGGCAGATATTGGCCAGTTCCCGTTCCAGGTTGCGCAACCCGGCTTCGCGGGTATAATCCTCGATGACGCCGATGATGGCATCCTTGCGGAAGACCAGATTGGAGGAAGTTAGCCCGTGGTTTTTCGTCTGCTTCGGAATCAAATGCCGCAGGCTGATTTCGAGCTTTTCGACGTCGGTGTATCCGGGTATGCGAAGGACTTCCATGCGGTCGCGCAGAACCGCCGGAATCGGTTCCAGCATATTGGCGGTAGTGATAAACATCACATGCGACAGATCGAAATCGACCTCGAGGTAGTGATCGGAAAACGTGTTGTTCTGCTCCGGATCGAGAACTTCCAAAAGGGCCGACGATGGATCGCCCCGGAAATCGGAACCGAGTTTGTCGATTTCATCCAGCATAAAGACCGGGTTGTTGGTCCCCACTCGTTTGAGACCTTGAAGCACCCGTCCCGGCATGGAGCCGATGTAAGTGCGGCGATGGCCCCTGATTTCGGCCTCATCGCGAAGACCGCCCAGCGATAACCGGTAGAATTCCCGCCCCATCGCCCGGGCGATCGACCGTCCCAGCGAGGTCTTGCCGACCCCCGGCGGGCCGACGAAACAGAGGATCGGGCCTTTCATATCCGGGTTCAGGCGGCGTACGGCCAAAAATTCAATAATCCGCTCTTTGACCTTTTCCAGATCGTAATGGTCTTCGTCCAGAACTTTACGGGCTTTGCGGATGTCGATGACATCCTTGGATGACTTTTGCCAGGGAAGAACTATCAGCCAATCCAGATAGGTGCGGCTGACGGTGTATTCGGCCGAGGACGGATTCATTTCGGCCAGACGTTCCAGCTCCTTGTCCGCCGCCTGACGGGCCTGGATAGTCATCTTGGCGTCTTCGATGCGCTGTTTCAGCTCGGCCATTTCCGGGCGAAGTTCGCCGTCGCCCAGTTCCTTCTGGATCACCTTGATCTGTTCGCGGAGAATATATTCCCGCTGCATCTTGCCCAATTCATTGGCGGCATCCGACTGAATCTTCTTGGACAACTGGGCGACTTCCAGCTCCCGGTTGAGATGGACCAGCAGGATCTCCATCCGCCGCGCGACATTGGGTTCGGCCACCAGCTTTTGCTTTTCGCCGATGGTGAGGTTCATGTTGAACGCGATCAGGTCAGTGAGCTTGCCGGGGGTATCCTGATTGATGGCCGAAATGTAGAACTCCTCGGACATGTACGGCGACACGTCCACCAGGTTCTTCAGGATATCCAGAAGATTGCGTTGCAGCGCCTCGGTCTTGACCGATGGAATGAAAACATCCTTGACCTCGTCCACTTCGGCGGTCAAAAACGGTTCGGTGGTCAGTTCCTTGGCAATCTGGATACGGGCCAGCCCCTGCACCAGAAAACGAACCGAGCCATCGGGAAAGCGCAGCATCTTGAGAATGTTGCAGGCTGTCCCCGACATGAAAATATCGTCAAACCCCGCCTCGGTGACATCGGCGCTGGTCATGCAAAAGACGCCGATGGTTTTGCCGTGAGTCAGGGCATCATCGATCAACTGGGATTGCTTCTTGTCGGTTATGATAATCGGCACCACCAGAAAAGGAAAAACCACGATTCCCTTGACCGGCAATATCGGCATCTGGCGAGGCAGTACCGCTGATTCCTGCTTTTCCTGCGTGATGGTAATTTCCACGGTAACTCCCTGTACGGCCGCCTCGGCGGCCGTCTTATCCTTATTCTATTCTAACCAAATCAATGTATGGGCGCAACGGCAAATCGCCCCTGTATCCCAAGTTATATAACTCATTTATCGGCCGGAGGTTCCGGCAGCCGGACAGCGCGTGCGTATCCCCGTACAACCCATTCGGCCTAAATCAATTATCGGCCAGCCGGGGCGGATCGTTCACCCGGCGGCCATCCGGATGACCGGCCATAGGAGACAAATTGCTTGACATTTTTCCCATATTATCTAATCTGAGCAGACGTATCAGGGAAAGAACCGAATCGAAAGGGAGAAAAAACGTTATGATGGATGCAACCGACGATCCGGTGGAGGCGATCAAGCTGGCGATCCAGCGCGAGGAAGGGGCATATGAGTTTTATATGCGCCACGCCAAGGTGTTCAAGAACGAAGCCACCCGCAAGATGTTCGAAGCGCTGGCGGCCGAGGAAATCAAGCACAAGGAACGCCTGCTGGCGGAGTTGGACAACAACTACCTCACCGAGATGTAACCCCATACCCTGTAGGGAAGGCAAAAGATATGACCCCGATCAATCCCAAGATATTGGAGACGCTAAACATCGGCATCTTCTCCGAGATCAAAAGTTATGTGTTTTACATCGAAGCGGCCAAGGTTGTCTCCCGGCCGTCATCCCGGCAAACCCTGCTGAAACTGGCTGGCGAAGAGAAAGACCATTATCGCATTCTGGAACGTCAGCATCACGGGCTGGTCACGTCCGAACAATGGGTGAGTTATAACGATATTCTAAAACAGGACGGTCTGCCGGAGATCAAGGAAGAGATGGCCGATCAACATAAGGCGTTGATCGCCTCTGTCCGGGCCGCCAAAGACGAACTAACCCTGTTGGAGATCGCGCTGAAGCTGGAGGAGGAAGCCATGTCCCTCTTTTCGGCCGCGGCGTTGCGGGCGGTCGCTCCGGAAGAAAAGCGGACATTTGCCTATCTGGCCCGGTTCGAAGAAGGGCATATGCGGCTCATTCAGGGGATGATCGACTCTCTATAAAGTATAAACTTCTTGCTCTCCATTTTGAGAACCGATAGATTGCGCGGGAAAATGAAACCCGCGCTTTCTCTATGGATATGAAAAACCTGAACTGGATCGAAATAGACCGAAAAACCATCCTGGCCAACGTCCGCAACCTCAGCCGTCTGGCCGGAACAAAAGTCGCCATGGCCGCGGCGGCCAAGGCCAATGGGTATGGTCACGGCCTGGCCGAAATGACCGCCATCCTGAAAGACAGCCCGGTCCAATATCTGGCGCTTCATTCCACGCTGGAAGCCGAGGTTGCCCGTGCAGCCGGATGGGAGCGGAAAATCCTGCTGGTCGGCGGGATCGCCCCCGAGGATATCGACGCCGTCATCAGGCTGGATCTTGAACCGACCATTTTTGATATCGGTTTCATGGAAAACCTGGGACGCCTGTGCCGTCGGTCGAAAGTCACCGCCCGCATTCATGTCAAACTGGAAACCGGAACCAACCGCCAGGGATTTACCCAAAAGGAACTCGACCGGGCCATAGTCATTCTGAAGAAGTATCCCGAGCTGACGGTCGAGGGTGTCTCGACTCATTTCGCCAATATCGAGGACACCACCGATCACACCTATGCCCGGCATCAGCTCGATCAGTTTCGGAAACTGGTCGCTCATCTGGCGGACAAAGGGATCGTCCCGCATCTGCGCCATACCGCCTGCTCGGCGGCGTTGTTGCTTTTCAAGGATACCTATTTCGACCTGGTCCGTCCGGGGATTGCCCTCTATGGCTACTGGCCTTCGAAAGAAACCTATGTCTCCTACAAACTCGAGGGGGGCAAAAACTCCATCCTGAAACCGGCCCTGTCATTCTACAGCCGGATCACCCAGATCAAGACGGTAGAGGCCGACAGTTTCGTCGGGTATGGCTGCACCTACCGCACCAGCACCCGTTCTAAAATCGCCATCCTGCCGGTGGGATACTACGAAGGAATTGACCGACGTCTATCCAATCTCGGATATGTCCTGATCAAGGGAAAACGGGCGCCGATCCGCGGCCGTATCTGCATGAATCTGACGATGGTCGATATCACCGATATCCCCGGCGTCAAGGTTTATGACACGGCGACGATTATCGGGACGGATAAATCCGAACAGATCACCGCCGACACTCACGCCGGCTGGTGCCAAACGATCAATTATGAAATCCTCTCCCGCCTCTCGCCGTTGATTCCCCGCATAGTCGTGTAACTGCCAAAACCGGACGCGATTTTTTGTAGGTCAGGCCGCTTGCGGCCTGACATGAATCAAATTATCTGGCGCCAAGGCGCCTGACCTACGATTACCGTTTGGGCGGTTTAATTAGAGCCGGTTTGGCCTGCCCCGGCCGGAAAATGCAGGCACTTTTATTGTCTCAGAGACAAACCGGCCCCGAATTTCGAAACCGCCGAGGGGCGGACACC
>JAQVRW010000234.1 GCA_028700875.1 Candidatus Zixiibacteriota bacterium
GTTATATTGACGGGAGGCTGTTTCCAGAATCGGTATCTTATGGAACGGACCGTGATCCGGTTACGGCAGGCGGGTTTTGCGCCGTATTGGCATCGACGGATACCCTCTAACGACGGCGGCATCGCGGCCGGACAGTTGGCTGCCGCTGCACGGGAATTGACAAAAAAGGAATAATGTATGTGTCTTGCGGTTCCGGGAAAATTGATGAGCATCGAGGGAGATGATCCGCTTCTGCGCACCGGGCGGGTCAGCTTCGGCGGAATCATAAAAGAAGTGAACCTGTCGCTGGTGCCGGAAGTCATCGTCGGCGATTATCTGCTGGTCCATGCCGGGTTCGCCATCAGCACCATCGATGAGGAAGAAGCCGATCGCGTCTTTGCCCTCCTGGATGAAATCGACGAGAAAAACGAGGCGGCGGACAACGCATCATGAAGTTCATCGATGAATATCGTGATCCCCAGGCGGCCGCCCGTCTGAAACGGGAAATCGAACGCATCACGACCCGGCCGTGGACGATCATGGAAATCTGCGGCGGCCAGACGCACGCCATCGTCAAAAACGGCATCGATTTGCTTTTGCCGGAAAATATCACCCTCCTGCACGGCCCCGGCTGCCCCGTCTGCGTCACCTCGGTGGAGTTGATCGACAAGGCGGTCACGCTCGCCTCGCGCCCCGATATCATTTTCTGTTCCTTTGGCGACATGCTCCGCGTACCGGGGACGCACAAAGACCTCTTATCCGTGAAAGCCGAGGGTGGCGACGTCCGCATGGTTTATTCCCCGCTGGATGCCCTCAAGATAGCGCGAGAGAATTCCGACCGTCAGGTTGTTTTCTTCGGTATCGGGTTCGAAACCACCGCCCCGGCCAACGTCGCCGCTATCCTCCAGGCGCGACAAACGGGACTGACCAACTTCTCCATGCTGATGGCAATAGTGTTGGTCAAACCGGCCATGGCCGCGCTTTTATCCGATCCGGAAAATCGGGTGCAGGCTTTTCTGGCCGCCGGCCACGTCTGCGCCGTGACCGGATACGCCGACTATGAATCTCTGGCGGCAACCTATCATGTGCCCATGGTCGTTACTGGTTTCGAACCGCTCGATATCCTGCAGGGCATCTATATGACCATCGCCCAACTGGAACAGGGGCGAGTGGAAGTGGAAAACCAATACACCCGTGCGGTGCGCCGCGAGGGAAATCTCCCCGCCATCCGGATGATCGAAAAAGCGCTGATGCCGGTCGACCGCAAATGGCGCGGGCTGGATATGATTCCCGCCAGCGGATTGGGCTTGCGCCCCGAGTATATTGAGTTCGACGCCGAACGGCGATTCGGCCTGACCGAATACGAGACCGCGGAATCCCCCATCTGCATCAGCGGCCTGATCCTCCAGGGCCGCAAGAAACCGCACGACTGTCCCGCCTTCGGGACCGATTGCACCCCGGAACATCCCCTCGGCGCCACCATGGTTTCATCGGAGGGCGCCTGCGCCGCCTACTACCGCTACCGGCGGACGGCGATTCACCCATAACATTTATCAGGACGAACGACTCATGACCTCCTCAGATGGTTTCAGTCTCAACTGCCCCCTGCAGAAATCGGATTACCCGTACGTGCTTCTGGCCCACGGCGGCGGCGGA
The DNA here is from genome assembly GCA_028700875.1 of Candidatus Zixiibacteriota bacterium. Taxonomy (GTDB): domain Bacteria; phylum Zixibacteria; class MSB-5A5; order GN15; family JAAZOE01; genus JAAZOE01. The sequence continues at coordinate 1,636 of JAQVRW010000234.1, forward strand.
CGGTTGATGCATCGACTGATCGAAGACATTTTCATCCCTGCGTTCGGCAGTCAGGAGTTGGAGCTTCGCCATGACGGCGCGCGGATCGATATCGGCGCAGCCAATATTGTCATGACCACCGATTCCTACGTGGTCTATCCTCTCTTCTTCCCCGGCGGCGATATCGGTTCTCTGGCGGTCAATGGCACCGTCAACGATCTGGCCATGTGCGGCGCGCGCCCGGTCGCCCTCAGCGCGGCCTTTATCATCGAGGAGGGATTCCCGGTCGAATCGCTGATTCGCGTCGCGCAGTCGATGCGCGCCGCGGCCGATGCCGCCGGCGTTCGAATCGTCACCGGCGATACCAAGGTCGTCGACAAAGGCAAAGGACACGGGTTGTTCATCACCACCGCCGGAATCGGCGAAGTCAAATCCTTCCGCCTGATCGCCCCGTCATCGGTGATGCCCGGTGACGTCGTGTTGATAAACGGCGATGTCGGCCGCCATGGGATGGCTATCATGGCCGCCCGCGAAGGTTTGGAGTTTGAAACGACCATCGAAAGCGACTGCGCCCCGCTGGTCGAACCGGTCTTGAAACTGTTGAACGCCGGGATCGACATTCATTGTCTGCGCGACCTGACTCGCGGCGGCCTGGCCACCACGCTGGTCGAAATCGCCGATGCCGCCGGCGTGCATATTTCAATTGAGGAAAAAGCGATCCCCGTCCGCGAGGAAGTCCGCGGCGCCTGCGAGATTCTTGGTTTCGACCCGTCGTATGTCGCCAACGAGGGACGCTTCATCGCTTTCCTGCCTGCGAGAGATGCCGATCGGGCATTAACAATATTGAAGGAGTGCGCCACTGATTTCGCCCCAGCTCTTATCGGCCGCGTGGCCGAGAGAGTTCCCGAAGGGCATCCGGGATTGGTGACGATGACCAGCGTCATCGGCTCGGAGCGGATTGTCGACATGCTTTCCGGCGAACAACTCCCCCGCATCTGCTGACGGTCCCGCGCCTTAAAGAAATCATTCGAAAGATTAATGTGTGCCCGGTCCGCCTGTGGCGGATCCACATCTGCCGGAAATCTATGGCAGCTTATGTCGCGCTGTGTTCCGTTCGCTTGATGATCTCGTTTTGCAGGGTCACCCCCAGATCGACGAAATAATCGCTGTATCCCGCCACCCGCACGATCAGATCATGATACTTTTCCGGCGATTCCTGCGCCTTGCGCAACGTCTCGGCCGTAACAACATTGAATTGGATATGATGGCCGTCCATCTTGAAATACGACCTAACCAGATGACCCACTTTGGTCAAACCCTCGTCATCGGACAAAACCTGCGGCGTGAATTTCTGATTTAAAAGCGTCCCCCCGGTGCGCAGATGATCGATCTTGGACGCCGATTTCAGCACCGCCGTCGGCCCCTTGCGGTCGGCGCCCTGCACCGGCGAAATCCCCTCGGATAATGGTTCCCCGTAATGACGGCCATCGGACGTGGCCCCCACCACGCTGCCGAAATAAATATGGCAGGTGGTCGGCAGGAGATTGATACGGAACTGCCCTCCCTTGGTGTTCGGTCGGCCGTCGATAAGGCCGAAATAGCTTTCGAACACCTGCCGCATGATATCGTCGGCATAGTCATCATCGTTGCCGTACTTCGGCGTTCGGTTCCAAAGCGTATCCCACACGGCATCATGTCCCTTGAAATCGTCTTTGAGGGCGTTCATCAGTTCGGTCATCGACAGATCACGCTTGTCATACACGTGATACTTGATCGCCGTCAAGGCGTCGGTGATGCTTCCCAGTCCGACCCCCTGGATATAGGACGAATTGTACCGCGCCCCGCCATTGTTGTAGTCTTTCCCCTTCACGATGCAATCATCGATGACAATCGACATGAACGGCGCGGGGAGATATTCCGCCCACAACCGTTCGATAATCACGTTTCCTTTGATCTTGATATCGATAAAATGCCGGAGTTGATTCTGAAAGGCATCGTATAGTTCATCGAAAGAACCAAACCCGGCCGGGTCCCCGTTTTCAAGCCCGATTTGTCGCCCCGTCCGAGGGTCAACCCCGTTATGCAATGTGATTTCAAGCACCTTGACGATATTGAAATATCCGGTCAGGATATAACTCTCCCGGCCGAACGCTCCCGTCTCCACGCATCCGCTGGCCCCTCCCTGCCGGGCGTCCTGAACCGACTTCCCCTGGCGCAGCATCTCCGCGACGATAGCATCGGTGTTGAACAGCGACGGCTGTCCGTACCCGGTCTTGATAATCTCCAGCGCCCGATGCAACAACCGATCCGGACCTTTCTTGCTGATCTGCACCATCGAACTGGGTTGCAATAGACGCATCTCCTCGATCACATCGAGGAGCATGAAGGTCATCTCGTTGGCGGCATCCTCCCCGGATTCTGTGACTCCCCCCAGGTTGATCAGGCAAAAATCGGTGTAGGTGTTGCTTTCCTGCGCGGTCACGCCCACTTTTGGGGGCGCCGGTTGGTTGTTGAACTTGACCCAGAACGCCTCCAGCAATTCGATGGCCTGTTCTTTGGTGAGACTCCCTTTCTTGATATCCTGTCGATAGAATGGAAACAGATGTTGATCCAACCGCCCGGGGTTGAACGAATCCCACGTGTTCAACTCGATGATAACCCCCAGATGGACGAACCAGTAGCATTGCAGAGCCTCCCAGAGCGTCCGAGGGGAATGGGCCGGCACCCATCGGCATATCTCGGCCATCTGCTCCAGTTCGGCCTTACGCGCCGGGTCGGATTCCTCGACGGCCATTTCGGTTAATCTGTCGGCGTATCGATTCGCCAGCATCATGACCGCGTCGGCGGCGATTGCCATCGCCTTCAACTCTTCCCGCTTGTCGAATGCCTCCGGGTCGGTATAGAAATCCAGACGTTCGATACTTTGCTGGATACGCCGATTAAAATCCAGAAAACCCTGCCGATATATTTTTCCGTCCAGAACAGTATGCCCCGGCGCGCGCTGTTCCTGAAATTCGGTGAAAATCCCCGCCTCGTACGCCCCCTTCCATTCCGGGTCCACGGCTTCGAAAATCCGATCCCGCATCGACCGTCCCGACCAGAAAGGAATTATCCGATCCTGTTGGATCGTCCGGGCGTTTTGGCCAACCTTGAACGACACCTTCTCGCGGGTGTGCAGAATATCGAAATCCTTGAGCGAATGGGTGCATATCTCCGGGTAGGTCGGCGCCGCTTTGGGAACGGGGCCCCGCTCCCCGACGATCAATTCCCCAGGGTTGATACAGATAGACATATGTTCAAGGATATGCGCGAAAGCCATCGCCCTGGCCACCGGCACGGAAACGCGGTCGGCCGCGTCGCTTTCGTAAAAGTCGGTCACCAGTTGCGCCCGTTCCAGCGAGATGGTCGGGACCGCGTTCAGGCTCTGCTCCCGCAGACGTTTAATCCGTTCGTTCATATTCCGCTAGCCTCCTATATGGACTTCATATCCGAGAGAACGGAACAACGCCGCCTTTCGTTCCATGATCTCCGCCGTTTGCGGCGTCAATTGCAGCCTTCGACGCGGCAGACGATACCGGTCGGTCTTGTCCTCGCCGAGTTTATTATACGGCAGAAGC
>JAQVRW010000010.1 GCA_028700875.1 Candidatus Zixiibacteriota bacterium
GCGGGCGTTCATCAAGAAAGTTGGGGCGGACAAAGTCCCGGTCGTGATCATTACCGTGACCAACAATTCGGTCGGCGGGCTGGCGGTCTCGATGGCCAACATCGTGGCCGTGCGGAAAGTCTGCGACGAATTCGGGATACCGTTGTTTTTCGACGCGGCTCGTTATGCCGAGAACGCTTACTTTATCAAGAAGTATGAACGAGGATACGAGGACCGGTCAATCATGTCGATCGCGCAGGAGATGTGCGGTCACGCCGACGGGATCATGATGTCGGCCAAGAAGGACGGCCTGGCCAATATGGGCGGTTTTCTGGCGATAAACGACGAGAAGCTCCTGGGCAGGCTTCAGGAACTGCTGATCTTGATCGAAGGATTTTTGACCTACGGCGGACTCAACGGCCGGGACCTGGAAGCGATAGCAATCGGGCTGAAAGAAGCGTTGTGCGAGGATTACCTGGAGTATCGTGTCGGCCAGATCGCATATTTCGGCAAGCTGCTGATGCAGGCCGGGTGCCCTATTGTCTACCCCACCGGCGGACACGCGGTCTTCGCCGACGCCGGAAAACTACTGCCTCATATCGAACCGGCCTATTTCCCGGCCGAGTCCATGGTCGTGGAGTTGTACCGCCGCGGGGGAATCCGGGCGGTCGAGATCGGCTCGATGATGTTCGGCGACAAAGACCCCAATACCGGCAAGGCCATCGCCCCCAAGCGGGAACTGGTCCGGATGGCGGTGCCGCGTCGTATGTATACGATGAGTCATCTGGAATATGTCGTCGATATCGTTGCCGAGATTGTAAAAGGGAAGGACATGCTCGGGGGGTACAGAATCATAAAGGAGCCGGCCTATTTGCGGCATTTTACGTGCAGCTTGGAAGAAATGGCGGAAAAACCGGCCCGGGCGGTGTCGGGTTAACCGGTATCGGCCGACAACCGGATTATGAATCGGAATACACTTTTTCTGCAAGCATGGAGAATACGGGACCGGCGGTTTTGGGCGATAAATCCCCTAAATGCCGGATAGGCATACGGTAAGGCCTATAAAAAGGCAAAAAACGGTCAGACGGCGGTTCCGGCCGGGTATTTGCAGGGACTGCCGTGAGTGATGTTCTGTCCTTGACAATATGGACGGAAATAGTTAGACTGTTATACGACCGGGACGTGGTATAAACTGTAAGGAGACATTATCGAGCGTAGTTAAAGGGTCTGTGTTTTTTTGAAAAGGAAACCACTTCGGATCGAAAGTCCGGAGACAGGCGGATGAACGAAACCTGTGACATACCCTTTGGCTGCGGTTGGATAATGTCTGTTTTTTTCTGTGTCCAACCGTGTTAGGGCCTGTCCTTGACATGGTTTTTTGATGAGTTTCATTGCGGCTCCATATTCTCCTCTCAAAGCTGTAGCGGGCATGCTGACGGCGCTTTTGCTGTCGGCGGCGACAGGCTTGGCCGGTGAGGGTCCGCTGTATCCCGATTTTGACGTGCAGTATCTTTCCGACAATCATGTCATCGTGAAGTATTCCCCTCGTCTTTCGGAAGACCTGACCGTGCTTGAACGCGGCGACTTGCTGCCTATGGGCAACGGCGCGGGGCGGGGCCGATCGTTTCTGGTGGCCGTACCGTCGACCGGCGAAGTCAATTTTACCGCCGATTATCTCTCCGCCGGCTACGCCCAGGTCCCCGAGTCGACTTCCTTTGCCGCCTTGCCGACGCCGCTGGTGAGTCAGGCTGGATTTGTCGAGGCTCGCGGCCATCGCCTGGCCCGGTTTTTCGTCTTCCCGCAACGGCTGGAAAACGGCCGGTTGGCGGTTTACAAAGATTTCGTTATCGACATAACCTTCACCGGCCCGGCTCTCGGTCCGGCGAAGGCGCAGGAAATGTCCCGTCTCGATTCGGTCCTGGCCTCGACCGCGGTCAACTCCCGGCAGTTTTTCGATCTGGGAGCGGCGCCCCGGATGGGTGTAATGGAGAAGCCGCTGGCCGGACCGTACGATGAGCAGTCACAGTGGGTGAAAGTCAGCATCGCGGATGAGGGGGTAACCCGAATCACCGGAGCCATGCTGGCCCAGGCCGGGATTTCCCTGACCGATCTTCGTTCCGATTCGCTGCGGATGTTTTATGCCGGTGGGCGGCCGCCGGCCGATAGCCCGACCGTTGCGGATCCGTCGTTCAATCAAGTGGCGATCAAGGTGGAAGACGGCGGGGACGGCCGCTTCGACGCCGCCGACGCCATCTTCTTTTTCGCCGAGGGACCGAATCGTTTTGACTATGCCGCGGCGCGGCCGACCTATCTGGCCAATTCCTACGACCGGTTCAACGTCTATTGGCTGGCGGTCGGAGGGTATGATGGGGAGCCCGTAAAACGGTGGGATCTGGAACCCGGCCGCCCCTCAGAGTCGCCCGACCGGGTGGCCGACGTCACGCGTCAGTTGGTGCGGGTCGAACAGAACCATCTGCTCAAGACTGAAGTCGACAACCACATTCATGACTATTTCGTCTGGTACTGGTCGGATCAACCGACCGTGGTTACCTCCATCAATCTGCCTCAGGCTTTTGTTGGCGATTCGGTCGATATCGAATTGGGGGCGTCGGGCGAATACAGCCGGGTGGAAATCAAGCTGAACGGCGTCGCCATGAATCGGTATTCCGCTTTCGGCAAGTTCCATTTTTGGGAAAAATCAGGGGCGGCGGTGGCGGGGCTCAATACCATCCAGGTCAATCTGCAGCCGACGGGGAGCAATACCTCCTATCTGGATTATCTGATCGTCTCCTACGTCAAGCGGTTGGCGTATGGCGGCGGACAGTTGGAGTTGAATTCTCTGGGATACACCGGATGGATTCGCCATGAAATCACCGGTTATACATCATCCCATCTCGTTCTCGATATTACCGATCCGGACCTGCCGGCGCTGGTGTCGGAGGTGGAGATCAGCGGGGACACGGCACGGTTTCAACTGCCAGCGACGAGCGAGACGCCGTCGCGGTTCATGGCCTTTCTCCGCACCGCGGCGTTGACGCCGGCGGCTTTGGAGAAGACCGACGCGGGACGGTTGCGGAACGACCTGACTCAGTATGATTGTATCGTTATCGCCCCGGCGCAATTCCTCACCGCCCTGCAGGAATATGTCGACCACCGGCTGGCCACGGACGGCAAGCGGGTCAGGTTGACGGCTGTTGAGGACATCTACAACGATTTTGGGTACGGGCTTCTGTCGCCGATGGCGATTCGCAACTATCTCGCTTTCGCCTATAAAAACTATGCTGCGCCGGCCCCGTATGCGGCGCTTCTGGTCGGGGACGGCCATCATGATTTTCTGGATAATCTGGGCCTGCATACGCCGTCCTATATTCCCCCCTATGTGTGGGCCCGCGAGAACTCGGTGGGCGACGACGATTACGTCTATTTCGGAAAACTGGAGTGGCTGGATTCGGACACCAGTTACATCTATATACCGGACCGGGGTTGGGATATGATGATTGCGCGCTGGCCGGTGCGGTCGACGGGGGAGATTTCCGATTATCTGGCCAAGGTGAAAGGGTATGATTCGCCCGAGACGCAGGGGAACTGGCGAAGCCGGGTGACGTTCGTGGCCGACGACGAATACAAGGGTTCATTTACCAGCGAAATCATTCACACGGCCCAATCGGAAACGCTGGCGGTATATCATACACCGGCCGTCTTCGATAAACAGAAGATCTACGCCACGGATTACCCCTTCGCCTCCAACGGCGAGAAACCGACGGTCAACGATGCGATCATCAAGGCGGTCAACGAGGGGACGCTGATGGTCAACTATGTCGGCCATGGTTCGTCGGACGTCTGGGCCGACGAGCATATCCTGAAGAAAGGGAGCGACCTGCCCCGAATGAATAATGTCGATAAATTGACGTTGTTTATCTCCGCTTCCTGTTCGATCGGGTTTTTCGATGCCCCGGACAAGGAGGGAATGGCCGAGATGATGTTCCGCCAGCCGGGGGGGGCTATCGCTACGGTGTCGGCCACACGGCTGGTGTATGCCGCGGATAATTCCGTGTTCAATTATGACCTATATGACATCCTGTTCGGCGGTGACTTCAACGTTTGCGAAGCGGCATTCACGGCCAAACTCATGCATCAATATACCGATTCATTAGATAAACCTCTGTTGCTCAATGATCGGTCATATCTGGTGTTCGGCGACGTGCTGGGAAAGCTGGGTTTGCCCCGCTACCGCCTGGAAATATCACCCGCCGCCGACAGTCTCCTGACACCGCTGGAGCAGTTCGACTTCACCGGCCGGGTGGTAGACGATCAGGGCCAGACGGTTTCCCTCGACGGCACGGTCGAGGTCACGGCGTTCGACTGCCCGGTGAACAGGGTCCATCGTCTGGGATTGACGTATACGCTCGATGGCCCGACGATCTTCCGGGGTACTGTGGCGGTCAAGGGCGGGGCGTTTACCGGAAGTTTCGTCGTTCCGCTGGACGTTGATTACGGGGGGCAGGCATCGCGTATATCGGGGTACGGTTCTTTTGGGTCCGTCGCCGCGATGGGCGGATTGGATTCGTTGCCCGTGGCCGCTAGTGCCGCCGCCGTCAACGACAATGTCGGTCCGCTGATCACGGTGGCTTTTACCGAGGTTCCGGGATTTGTTTCCGGCGATCGCGTTCCCGCCGGCGCCACTCTGGTCGTTGGTCTATCGGATACCTCCGGCATCAACCTGACCGGCGGATTGGGTCACAGGATCGAATTGGTGGCGGATAACGACAACAACACGACCCTGAATCTGACCGACCGGTTTGCTTATGGGGCGGGCAGTTACCGAGACGGCGAGCTTCAGTTTACGCTTCCCGATCTGACGGCGGGGGGGCACACGTTTAAGATCATGGCCTGGGATAACGCCAATAATCCGGCGGTGGCTGAATTCGAAGCGACGATATCCGAGAAGGGACAATTGGCTATCGCCAACCTGCTGAACTATCCCAATCCGATGGAAACGGCGACCGAATTTTTCTTTGAACTGACCGAACCGGCGGATGAAGTCGAATTGCAGATATTCACGTTAGCCGGTCGTTTGATAAAACGATTCGCCGCGGGTGATCCGAGTGCCGGACGCAACCGCCTTTTCCTCTGGGACGGGCGGGATGATGACGGCGACCGGGTGGCCCAGGGGGTCTATATATATAAACTTACCGCCAAAGGGCGGGTAAGCGGCGGCGGGTTGTCGGCCGATAATACTGCTGAGGCTTTCGGCAAGCTGGTCGTACTAAACTGACTTCAATGATGGATGGACTTTTTCGGGAGATAGGTGTTATGAAACGAGTTTATGCAATTGTCATCCTGACCCTGGTGGTGTCTCTGATGGCGGGTTCTACCGCGTGGGCCGTCTCCAACGCCGCCGCTCTCTACCTGAGGGTGGCCGCCGGGGCGCGCCCGGCCGGGATGGGGGAGGCGTTCGTATCGATTGCGGATGACGCCACCGCCACCTACTGGAACCCGGCCGGACTGGGGAACAGCCCTATCGCCGGAATGTTGAAGACCACCCTCATTTCCGACCAGAAAGGCCGTGGATTTGCCGCGGCGTCGGCTCCGGAGGAGATCATGTCCGCCGTGACCATGGAGGGCTCTTCCGGCCGGACCGAGACATGGGTGATCGCTGGAGATCGGCTCCTCAAGTTTGACGGAGAAAACTGGCAGTCGGGAATCGAATATAGGACGTCGTCCGATCAAACGCTGGTCGATTTCCTCAAGACGATTATCAACGTCAAAGATGAAAACGAATTGGCGGCCATGTCGGCCGCCGTGGTCGCCATCAACTGCCCGGTCGGCGGCGCCGAGGTGGACAGTTTCGTGGCGACGGTTACCGCCAGCATACCGGAAGGGTATGGCGCGAAGGACGACCTGTTGGCCGGGTTGGAAAAAATCAAGACCGGATACTTACAAGGTTTATTGATTGCCGATCAGTTCCGCGTTCTTCAGGACAAGCTGAAAAATGGCCTGAAAGACGGAACGCTCACGGCCGAGGAAACCGATCGTTTGACCTACTCGCTGGATCGCTCGTTGTCGCGCTACCTGCCGGGAGAGTTGATGGTGCCGTACAGTATCGGCATTAATGCCCGGATGACCTGTTTGGGCGCCGCCGGGCCGTATCTCTGGGTCGGCACTGAAAACGGTCTGTACCGGCTGGCCGGGCAGGTTTGGGCCCAATACCTGGTCGAACACGGACTGCCGTCGAACAATATTCTCACCATGGCCGGTTTCGACGAAACATTGCTGATCGGCACCGACCAGGGATTGATTCAGTACTATCAGGGGGCATTTACCGGTGTTCCCGGAATTCCGGCGGCGCCGGTCACCGTCATCACCATGAAATCACGCGAAGCGGCATATGCGATAGCCGGCGGCATCGTCTATCGTTTCGACGGTCTTGCCTGGTCCGACAGTTACGAGTACACGGTGCGCATCGATGATTCTCTGGATAAACTGGTGGCCCGATGCATGATCTACGGCACGGCCGAGGAACGCGATTATTTGAGACGGCGGATTCTGGACCTGAATCGCCCCATGGCCATGTCTCCGTTGACGGTGCAGACGACCGATTCCACGGGCGTTCCCGTCGTGGATACCGCGGTAGTCGCCGTCGATACGACTGCGCAAGAGCAGCCTGAGGTCATGATGCCCCCGGCGGCCGCGGCGGAAAGTACGGCGGTTGGTCAGGCCGCTACGCCTGTCGCCGGCGACGATACCGGCCGGTGGTTGGTGGAAGGAAACGTCATTCGGCTGCCTATCAGTCCTATGTTTCGTTTCGTCGTAACGGCGATGGACGTTGATCTGGTCAATACTCTTTGGGTCGGGACGACCAATGGCCTGGTGTCATTCGACGGTTTCGAATGGGCGCGGTATGGTTACACCAAGTATGTCGTTCCGGCCGGCGATTCGGCCGCTCCGGGCCAGGCCATGACGGCAGACGAGATCGCGGCCACCTTCCTGAAGGGAGCGGATTCCTCCCGGGTGGCGCTGCTGGCCAAGAATATCGACCTGTATAATCAGCTCAACGGCGCGCCGGTACCTCCGGGCGGCGAAGTATATGTCTATTCCTCCAATCTCGGCTCCACGATCCAATCCGTCGGTTTGGTTTTCGGCGTGCTCCACGTGGGCACGGAATACGGGCTGGAGAAGCGGACCAAAGACGGCTGGGAAATGGTGAATCTGGCGGAGATGGATCGTCAACAGGTGGTTGCCGCGCGCGATTACCAGGGTCAGTCGGTGTTCGTGACGCGGAACGGGATGACCACCGAGACCAAAGGGGCCAGAGAAATCGTCCTGATGCATGTCAAGTGGCTGCCGTCGCTGGACCAGGATATGTATTATGAATATCTGTCGTATGTCCAGCATCTGCGCGGGATCGGGTCGATCGGCTTGAGTGTCGTGTTTCTGAGTTATGGCACCATTCAGTATACGGATGAAGGCGGAGCCGTCATCGGCGAAGGGCACCCGTTGGAACTGGCCGTGGCCTTGTCCTACGGCTCGTCGCTGACATCGCAACTGAAATGGGGGCTGACCGGGAAATTCGTCCATTCGCGTCTATCCGACATCGGTGCCGGGCAGGAACGCGGCGAGGGGATTGCTTCGGCCTTCGCCCTCGACATGGGCATACTCTACAAGATCACCGACCGGTTGCAATTCGGGGCCGCCATCACGAACATCGGCCCGAACATCACCTATATCGACAAGGCCCAGAGCGATCCGTTGCCGAGGAACCTGGGTATCGGTTTTTCGTACAAGATCCTCAATTCGACTTATAACAAGTTGATCGTTCAGACCGAGTTGAACAAGATTCTGGTCAACATGGATCATGGCATCGGCACGGAACTGGAATATGCCATCCGTCATATCGGCGCGGAATATGTCTATGCTAACCTGATCGCCCTTCGGGCGGGATATAAATATGACAAGGAAGGGCAGGTCAAACACCTGACGTTCGGAGCGGGATTGCAGTTGGCGGGAGGGCGCCTGGATTTCGCCTATATCCCCTCGTCGACCGATTCGCCGCTGGCCAATACGCTCCGCGTCTCGGCCGGCTTGCGTTTCTAAGAACCGGTGGAAATAGTGGTTGACATCGGCCGCTGACCTGTAGATGTTCATAGGATGATGAAAATACGGACTATCGGCCTTCTGGCTCTGGCGCTGTCGGTTTTGACGGCGGCGGAACCGGAGGGGAAAATGCTCACCATAAAGGAGCGTCGGATCATCACCGACGCTCCCGGCGCTACGTCTTCCGCCGAAGGCTTCTTCTCGCCCCGGGCCAAAGAACGGCTGCTGCAGTTGGATCGGACAACCCCCTTTGCCCTGCCGAAAAACGCGATTCCGTCCGGTACGGTCGATACCATCACCATCGTCGCTCTCCGCGTTGATTTCGCCTATGAGGATCCCGATGATCCGTTGACGACCGGGCGGGGGACGTTCGACCTGCGGAGCATAGAGGAGTTTATCCAGCAGGAGGGACACGGGCTTGATCCCGCGCCCCATAATCGCGCCTATTTCGAGGCCCACCTGCGGTCATTGGCCCAGTATTGGAAAGTGGTTTCGCGAGGCAAGCTGCAACTCATGTTCGAAGTCTGGCCGAACACAGCCGACTCGGCGTATCATCTCGATTCCAGCATGGGATATTACGGGTCGCAGTCGCCCAATTACGGGTTGGGAGCATTTTTTCACGACGCCGTGCGGGCGGCCTACGCCGTCGACAGCGCCAATCTTCATTTTCGCGACGACGGCGGGCGCAAGAAGGCGGTGATGATTTTCCATGCCGGCGCCGACCGGCAGACCGACCTGTCGTTCTCATATACGCCGACGCCGTCGGACTTGTACACCGGCTTCGCTACGTTCGACTCGGCCAACTGGGTGGCGCTGGATCATGATACCATCGTGGAAGGCGTCATCATGCCGGAGACGATGACCCAGGACAACCGCATCACCGTCCTTAACGCCGTCATGGCGCACGAATTCGGCCATCAGTTGGGACTGGTGGATTTATATAACACCGGGAGCAGCCCGCTCATAACGGAGGTCGGGGACTTCGCCCTGATGGACAACAACGGGATGAATACGGCCGCCTTTTTCGACGTCTATGGGGTTGGCGTCTTCGGGACCGTGCCCATCTACGCTTCGGCCTGGTCGCGGGCCTTTCTCGGTTTTGATGAGGTCGTGGAGTATCGTGAAGGAACCTCGCTGGAACTGGCGGCGGTGAAGATGCAGAGCGACGGCGTCCATATCGCCAAGGTGCCGATTTCGGCCACGGAATATTACCTGCTGGAAAATCGGCGGGGGGATGTGGATGGGGAGGTCGACGGTTTGCGCCAGGACAGCACCACCGACGTCATCCTCTGGCCCGTGAAGATCGATCAGGTCGGGGACAGCCTGAAAGCGGTGCCGGAATACGATCTTTATCTTCCGGGCAACTCCGCTGGCATCGCCATCTGGCATGTCGATGAGGGTGCGGCGGCGCTGGACTATTTCCCCTTCGATAATTTTCCGAATAACTTTGAAGCCAATACCCTGCAGTGGGACTACAAGCGCCGGTTTATCAGCATCGTCGAGGCCGACGGCTACGTCAATTTTGGCGGCAATTATTATGCCGGGTACGGCGATCCCAAAGACTTGTATTATGCGGGAAACAACACCCGGTTTGCCGACGGGACGAATCCGGCGACGATCGGCAACGACGGCGGGTATACTCATATCGATATTTCCAACGTCTCGCCTCCGGGGATGATCATGACCTTTGATCTGGCCCGTGGTCGGATGGCAAGTAATTACCCGCGACGGTTGGGTTTGCCGCGCGATCCGGGGTTGTCACCGGTCGCCGCCGATCTGGACGGCGACGGCGATGACGAGATCGTGGCCGTGTCCGGCCGCAAAATCCTGGCCATGCGCGCCGACGGGCGGGACTTTTTGGATACGCTTGACCAGTGGAATGACCTGGATACCATCTACAGCGCCCTGCATGTTAACACCGATGTGAACGGCGGCCTGCCGGTGGAATTTTCGACGGCCTCCATGCCGGTTTTCGCCGATGTGCCGCGCGATATCACCACGTCGCCGGTAGTAGGGACGTTCCATGATACGACTCTAGTGCTGGTCGGGACAACCCACAGCCAGGTGTTTGCCTATCGTCCCTGTGATTCATGCGGCGGATTGCCGTTGGATGGGCGAGCGCAACAGTCGTGGAATACACCACAATCAAACACCGGTCAGGTAATTGCTTTAGTCGCCGATGATTCGCTTATTCATGCGATCGATACAGGTGGCTTTTTTCAATCATATGTATGGCGCACCGGCCAGCGAATGGGTCGGTGGTATTTCAGGGAACGACCTATTGGTATCTGTCGGTATAATCGGGGATTGGGCATTCTGATTGAGCGACCGACCCTATCGGTATCGGTGCTAATCATGACCGGTAGTAATTACTTCACAGAAGTCGGAGATTCGCTGGTCATCGACAGCGTGGTTATCGGTGAAACGGGGTTTTATCCGCCGCTGGCGGCGGATGTCGATCTCGACGGCAACGACGAAGTGATTCTGTTGTCGGATGAAGGCCATCTTCTGGCCTATCGTTTTCTCCCGACCGCCATCGAGCCGTATTTGCCGTTGGATATCCGGACGGGCGACAAGGCCTGGGCCGGCCCGGTACTGGGCGATTTTTCCGAGACCGGTTTTGTGGACGTTATTGTGCCTGGGGCCGGTCGTTTGTATGGATACGACCGGAACGGCTTAACGGCGCTTGATTTTCCGGTTGTTCTCGACGTCGCTCGCCCCGACCAGGTGGTGATGACCGCGCCGATCGTCTCCGATATTACCGGCGACGGCCATCCCGATCTCACCATGGCGGCGTTGGATTCGCTGCCTCACGCCAGGGAAGTGCAGATCAACTACCTGGATTCGACCACCTCGCCCGACACGATCTTCGTGCGCAGCAAAGACACGACATATTACTACTACAACTACTTCAGCAACCTTTACGTGGTGTCGCCCGGATCGCAGCGGGTCGAAGGTTTCCCGGTGCCGGCGGGATTGCACGGCGTGCGGCCGTCGGGAGAAAATATCGTCGGGGGTTCAGTTCCGGTGCATCTCAAAACCGGCGATGACGGGTTGTTGATCAGTGTCGGGGCCGACGGATGGCTGAACGCCTGGCAATGCGGCTGGTCCGACGGGGGGGGGCTTTGGCCGATGGCGGGCAGAACCGCAACCGGGGAGCGGTGGTTGCCAGTGAGCGCCGTGGGTCCGGAGACTCCGCTGGCGGAGTTTTTGCCGGAAAAACGTTTCTTCGGATATCCCAATCCCGCCACCGGCAATTCGGCGACCATTCATTACTATGTCAATGCGCCGGCGCATGTGACGGTGACCATATATGACGCTCTGGGCGACCGCATAACCGAAATGTCGCGGGACGTGTCCGACGGCAACCGCGAGGATGAAATCACGTGGAATCTGAACGGAATCGCCTCGGGCGTTTATCATTGCCGGATCGAAGCCGAGGCGCTATCCGGCGGTCAGACGACAGTCCTCATAAAACCGATCGCCGTGGTGAAATGATGGAGGGAATAATGGCATACGGCCGTATTCGATACCTGCTGGCGGCGATAATCGCGGGAATGGTAATTCTGTCCGCGCCGGCGTATGGAACGAGTTTCACCTCCGCCTGCGGAGTAGAAAGCCAAAGCGCCCCGCCGTCGATTCGAGGGTACTTCGACGAAATGAAGGGCGCGACCTTGGCCGAATTCCAAAACCAGGGCCAACCGGGCTCGGACGAAATTCCGGTGTTTCCGGTCGGCGACGAGCAGGCCAAGGGGGGGAAGGTCAAGAGCATCAAGAAGGCGTTCCTCTATTCATTGATAATCCCCGGGGCGGGGCAGGTGTATAACGGATCCAAGATCAAGGCGGCTCTGTTTTTGGCCTTCGAGGCGGCCAGCTGGACGGGATATTTTTCCTATCAATCCCAGGGGGATAACAAGACGGATGATTTCAATCTCTTCGCCGACACCTATTGGTCGCAGGACAGGTACGAGGATTTCCTCGATATCAACTGGGGCGTCCGCGACGACGACTCGGTCTTTGTCGACGACGATCCCAGCGCCGGGTACTATTTTACACATCATCTTCCGGAGACCAAGACTCAGCAATATTACGAGATGATCGGCAAGTACAATCAGTTCGTGGTCGGCTGGGCCGATGTTGACACGCTGCTCTTCTCCAACCCTGAAGCCGCTGAACGCGCGACGTCGGCCATGCGTCTGCATTATGAGGATATGCGGTATGACGCCAACCGCGCCTACGACCACGCCACGACCTCGCTGATCGTGATGATGGTCAATCACGTGGCTTCGGCCTTTGAGGCGGCGTTGTCGGCCAAGCGGAACAATGACCGGATCGAAACCGACGGCGGCGGTTTGTCGATCAGGGCGATAAAGGCGCGTAGCGGAAACGGACAGGAACAATTTCCAATGCTGACCATGAGATATCGGTTCTAAGCTATGATCAAAACGACGACATCGATTATGGTCGTGCTTGTCGGCGCGATGATATTGGCGGCGCCCGGATGGTCTCGGGGGGCGCCGGCGCCGTCCTCAAGCGTGGTGAAACCTTTGCCTCCGGTATCAAAGGACTTGGCCATGACGGCCGAAGATACTACCCGGATTTTCCTGGATATGTCGAAGCCGGTCACAAGCAAACACGTGTCCACCAAGAAGGCGATGCTTCTGTCCGTTCTTCTGCCGGGCGCGGGGCAATACTACGCCGGGGAGACCTTCCGAGGGCAGGTATTCATGGGTATCGAAGCGGCCATCTGGTCGGGCTTCATCGGCTGGCGGGTCTACGGCGATTGGAAGAGAGACGATTATAAGTCCTACGCTGCCACGCACGCCGGGGTGGACAATGCCGGTAAAGACAAAGAGTTTTATGACTGGATCGGCTTCTATAACAGCCGCGATGAATTCAATCAACTGGGACGACTGTATTCTCCCGAGCGGCAGTTTTTGCCCGATAACGCGGCCAATTTCTGGCAATGGGATTCGGAAGCCAGTCGCATGGTTTTCAAGGATATCAAGGACGCATCCAAAAAAGCCTTCCGCAATGCTTCCTTCATGCTCGGGTTGGCGCTTTTCAACCGGGTGGTCGCGGGAATCGATACCTATCGGACGGTCAAGGCGGCCGGGAGAAAAGTCGATTCCATGACCCAATTCGGTGAATACAAGCTTCGCGTTTCCCCGCGCCTGTTCGGACATAACCAGGGAATATCCGTCGGTCTCTCGCGGAAGTTCTAATCGTGCGGGCCCTGATCGTCATAGTCGTCCTCTGGTCTCTGACGGCCTGCGCCGGTCATCGCGACGCGCAGTCGACCATTCCGATCGTCAAACCTCCCTCCAAAATCCCTAGCGGTCTGATCCTGGATCGCCAGATTACGGGCAATATTCTTGGGTATGATCTGAACCGCCCGTCGGGTCTGGCCCTGAATTCTCTGGGGGACCTCTATATCGCCGATGCCGGCAACAACCGGGTCGTAAAACTGGATCGACATTTTCAACCGGTGCGCGATCTGGGGGGATTCGGCGAAGGATATGGCCGTTTTCAAGATCCCGGCGATATGGTCATGGACCGGGACCTCAGCCTGTATGTTCTCGACCGGGGCAACCGGCGGGTGGTGCAACTGGATGCCAATCTCGGTTTTGTCGAGGTCATCACGCCCGAAGACGCGGCGAACGAACTCATCTCGAATCTGGGACGGTTGGCCGGGGTGGCGGTGCTGTCGTTCGGTGAGATCGTCGTGGCCGATAACGACAATTCGCGATTGATCAGATTGGACAACATGCGCAAATTTAGCCGATATATCGGCGATTTCGGGTACGGCTCGGGGGCGCTGTTGAACCCGGAGGGGATCGCGCTCGATCGCGATGGACGTATCTATGTCGCCGACGGCGGCAACGGCCGTATCGCCGTATACGATAATTACGGCAATTATACCGGGGGTATCGGCAAGGATGTTCTGGAGCGTCCCACGGCCGTGACAGTGGCCTTCGACGGCGTCATCTGGGTGGGGGATCAAGCCACGCAGGCGCTGTATGCTTTCGCCCCCGACGGGAAACTCCTCCAACAAATCTCCCAGGCGGGAGAGGATGGACAATCGTTTTCCGATATCGAAGCTTTGAGTCTGTCCCCGGACGGCGTCCTGTATGTCGCCGACAGCGGGCATAACCGTGTCCTGGTATATCACATCGTCTATGAGGAAAGCCGGTAGGAGCGTCTGCCTCCGTCGGGGCGGCTTCATTCTTGCGGCCACGGCGTTTTTTATCGCCGGCATGTCGCCTCCGGCGTGCGGCGGACAGATACGTCAAATTCTGCATCGAGCCTCCGACACAAGCACTCATATCTGGAACATCGCCCGGCATCCACTGGCGGCCGGTTCCGATTCCGTCTTCTGTGATGGACGACTTCTGCAGAGGGATACGGACTATCAGTTCAACCTGCTCACCGGGGAATTGATTCTGGCCCCGGAGGTCTCCTGCGATTCGGTCGTCTTCTCCGCCTTTCAACTGCCCGACTGGTTTTTGTCTTCCTCGGGAAATCCTGTCCCGCAGGGCAAACGCCTGCTGCGCCTGGATTCGATCATGGTCGAACCGATTCGACCGACGGAAACTCGCCCCCAAAAACTGACCTTGTCCGGCAACAAGTCCTTTTCGCTTTCGGTGGGGCGGTCGGGGGAGGGGACGTTTTCCCAGGGGCTGGATGTCGATTTCGACGCCTTGATGGGGGCGGGGTTGCATTTACGCGGTTCGATTTCCGATCGCGGCGGCGCCCAGAAAAGCGACTTTCAGGGGGGGACGACTCTTTTATCCGAACTGGACAAATACTTCTTCGAGATCGAAGGCTCCCGGGTGATCGTTCGCGGAGGGGATATTTATACTCCCAAAGATGGACAGCTTCCGGTCAAGCGGATCAAGGGGATGTCGACGGTTTATCGGACGGGCAATCAACTATTGGCGGCTGATATTGGGCGACCGCCGGGGCGATTTATCAGCCGAAAAATCCAGGGGGCGGATGGCCGACAGGGGCCATACCAGATATACAACGACGAGGGTTTGCCGACGGGGATCGTCCCCGGGACAGAGAAGGTATATCTGGACGGCCGGTTGCTGGAAAGCGGCGCGGACAAAGAATACCTGTTCGAGTATCCGTCGGGACGGATCACCTTTTCGCCCAGGGCGCTGATCACCGCACGGAGCCGGATTGAGATCGACTGCGAAGCGGCCTCGACATCCTATGATCAGGCGGTGTATGACGTCATGGGGAGCGCGGGTATCCTGGGACGCCGGGTGATGTTCGGCGTGGGAGCCAGGCGGGAGACGGATGAAAAGGACCGGCTGCGCTTCGGGTCGTTGTCGGCGCAGGAGACCGAAATCCTTCGCAACGCCGGTGACACGGCGTCACAAGCCTACCGAAGCGGTGCCGTAGCAACCGCCGGGGGAAGCTATACCCTGGCTTCCGATTCGGCGGGCAACCAATATTATCAATTCGTGGGATCGGGGGCGGGCGAATTCAATGTTTCGTTTTCATCGGTCGGCGGCGGTAAAGGGGACTACCGGTATCTGGGCGACGGCGTCTATCAATTCGCGGGCGTCGGTGGAGGGAATTATCTTCCGATCATCTATCTGCCGCTTCCCGGCCGGAATGATTTCGTCTATGGGACGTTGAGTTCGGCGTTCGTGTCCGGGGGGGAGGCGCGGCTGTCCTATGAAGGAAATGTTTTCGATCGCAACCTGTTTTCCTCCCTCGACGACGACGACAATTTCACCAGCCGGCTTATCGGGGGCATGACCTACAAGACGAGTTGGATGAATTCGGTCGGCAATATCAACTATCGGCAAAAAGGATACAACGCGCCGACACGCCTGGACCCGGCCGACTACACCCGATTGTGGGCGCTTCCGGTGGCGAGTCTGTCCGGCGACGAGATACGGGCGGAGGAAACTATCGATTTCGCCGTACCCTCTGCCCGCCTGACGGCCGGATGGGGATATCTGAGTTATAAGGATTTGTTGCACTCGCAACGTTTCGCGGTTTCGGGCCACCTCTTCGATAGTCTCCCGGTGAGTCCCCGGTTCGAATACCGTTCTGCAATGTCCAACGGCGCAATAGCCTTGCCCGGCTCCGGATTGTACGAACGGCAGAACGCCGGTGTGTCCATCAAAGCGCCGCAGTCGGTGCGGTTCGATCTTGACTATGAACGGGAATTGACCAAGAACCTCTATGGGCTTCTGCCGGATGTCGAAAAATATTCGGAGTATCGCGGTGCGGCGTTCTTCCGAAGATCGACATTGGTCGCCTCGCGGCGAATCGATTTCGCCGGAACCACTGTCGGTTTCAAAGGGCCGCAGTCGGATAAGATCGCACTCACAGTCGACGAGATGATCGGGCGACTGACGATATCATTTGCCGGGACGTATCTTAATCTTCGCCGGCTCGATTCCGACCGCGAAAACCGCAACGAACGATTGTTCTACGCCTCGCTTCATTATGCGCCGTCGGGGGGATGGGTGACTATCCAGGCCGATTATCGCCAAAACCGTCAGGACGCCCGTTCTTCGGGGTATCGGTATATTCAGGTGCAAAGCGGCGAGGGGGAGTACCGGCTTGAAGACGGCCGGTATTTGCCCGATCCCGAAGGGGATTATGTTCGCGTTCGTGAAGAAACCGGAAGTGAAACATCGGTCTCGGCCGGGCAGAAGAGCCATAATGTCATCTTGTATCCAGGGCGGTTGAAAGGGACGGGAAAACTTCGCCCCATTTTGTCGCAGACGGCGTTTCGTCTGCGGACGGAGGTCATCGAGGAACTGCCGGGGCGCGATCAGCGGCGTCTGTCCTGGATCATTCCCTGGGTGAGCCGGTCGGGAATCGGTTATACGACCCGGCTTCGCCGCGAAGCCTACTCGGCGATGATCCTGCCGACGCTCAATTTCTACATCGTCAACCTGACGTATACCGCCAATCAGGAAGAGCAATCGTTCGGCGCGCCGTACAGCCGCGACCGCAAAGAGTACGACATCGAGATAAAGAATCAAGCATCGCCGACGGTCAGGACCACGCTGGAATGGCGTCATAAACGGAACGGCGAACATGGTTATGGATTGACCGAGTTGCAACTCGTTTCCAATGAATACACGGCCGCCTTGATCGTCACGCAGGCGGCGGTGCAGCTTTCCCCCGGCGTGTCATATCTGAATCTGACCGACCATTTTTCGGGAGGTTCCGGCTATGGTATCGTATTCAGTCAGGATGTGACCGTGCGGCGGCCGGGACGGGGGGAAATCCGGGCGGAACTCGAACTGCGGTCGCTGACCGAGAAGAGGGAATTTTCGCAACCGGAATTTCTGGTCACGGACGGACGGCGGTTCGGCCGTTCGGCGCGGATAAACCTCGTGAGCGATTACAAACTCGGAAAGACGTGGCGGTTGACCGTCAACCTGACCGACCAATTCTTCGAGGGGCGACCGACGGAATTCACGGGAAGGGGGGAACTGGTTGCGCAGTTCTAGGCATATCGGGCTGGCGGAGAGCTTCCTCCTCCTGTGGTTTTCGCTATCGGCGATGGGGAGTATCGGATCGCCGGTCAGGGTGGAAGGGCCTCAAGGCCCGCCCGATAGATCGATCGTGCGCCAAATCACGCGACTGGCCCAGCAGCCAAATAAGGATAGTCTTCTGGCGCAGGCGGCGAACGTGCTGGACGACGCCGGGTATTTGGATCGTCAAGTGAGCGTGTCGAATGATACGCTGGTGGTTGAAACCGGACCGCTTTACACCATCGGAAATGTGCATATCACCATCGTTGCGGCCGATGGGTCGGTCGCAGACCGACAGTCGGATCGGTATCGAGGAATCGCCGCCGGGCGGGTCAACCTCGAAAGCATCAAAGAGGAGATGATCGACGGATACCGAAAACAGGGATATTACTTTGCATCTTTGACGCCCCAAAAGGCGGAGATACAGGCAAACAATCTCGATCTTGATTTCAAGATTATCACCGGGCCGTTGGTCACCGTGCAGCGGGTACGGCTCAAGGGACTGACCCGAACCGATCCCCGTTTCGCCGAACGATTGTCCGGCATACGGCCGGGACAGCCGTTCGTGCATGACGATATCGGTCAAGCAGTCGGTACGCTCAAGAACAGCGGTTTTCTGGCGGTCGATTCTCTGCCGTATGTGGTGCCGAATGAGGCTTATGATGCGGTCGAGGTTGTGATTCCGCTGCGAGACTTGAAGGCAAACACGCTGGAGTTGGGAGGCGGTTATCTTCCGCGACAGGGAAACAAACCGGGCGAGGTTGTGGGCAGATTCGATTTCCGTTCGCTGAATCTGTTCGGGACGGGAAGAAGGCTGCAGACGTTGTTCGAGCGCAAAGACAGGGCATCATCGCGGATGGTGTTCGGCTTCAGCCAGCCGCTATTTATACCGGATTATATAGAAGCATCCGTTCATCTGGAACAGGTCGATTATGATTCATCGTATCAGAACTTTTCGGCCGAAGGGACGCTGACCACGATCTCCGGCGGAAACATTCGCGCCACGGCCGGAGTGGGTTGGACGAAGACCGAACCGCAGCATTCCAGCCAGGCATCATCACGCACGCTTTCGGGGTTGCTTCGCCTTGGGCAACGGTCGCTGGATCATCCACCCAACCCGTCGCGGGGACACGCCATGGGTATCGGTGCGGCCTACCTGCGGCGCACCAGCCGTCCCGACACCAGCGCCACCGACATCGTCAATAACGAGACGTCATTCGAGGTGACGGGGGAGATGTATCTGCGGATGTATCGCGGGTGGATATGGCGGTTGAACGTGCAGACCCGGATGCGGCTGACCTCGCGCGACCTCATCGATTATTCGGAGATGTTCAAATTGGGCGGATATGGTTCCCTGCGGGGATATCGGCAGGATCAATTTGCCGGGCGGCGGACCGTTTTGGCTCAGGCCGAACTTCGCTGGCGGCTATCGCCCGATCTGGCGCTGTATCTGTTCGGCGACTGGGGATACGTCTACGATAAACGGGAGAATATTCCCGGCCTGATATCGGCCTACGATCTGAACCGATGGGGAAAGGGTGCGGGGATATATGTGGGAGGAGATGCGGCCCGGTTGACGATGGAATTCGGCTGGGGTGAAGGGGATCGACTCGGCCAGGGGAAATTGCATCTGGGGTTGACCACGGTCTTTTAATCTTGACCATCGGCATCCGGGACGGCTGATTGCGTCCTATGAAAAGTTTGCCGGCATATCTTTCGCTCATCAGAATTCATAATTGCCTGATGGCTTCGTTGGGGGTGGCAGTCGGACATTACCTGTCTCCGGGCGCCGGCAGCCCGACAAAATATATCTATGCCATGGCGGCCGCCTTTTTCGTCTGCGGGTTCGGCAACGTGGTCAATGATTTGCTGGATATCGATTCCGACCGGATCAATCATCCTGCCCGGCCGTTGCCGTCGGGCCGCCTCAATTGTCGGCAGGCCGTCGGGCTGGCCGCCATGTTTCTGATATTGTCGCTGGCGTTGATGATTCCGCTGAATGTATCCGGTCGAGTGATTGTCATGGGGGCTTTGGTGTTGGTCACGTGGTACAACCTGGCCCTGAAGCACACGGCATTCTTCGGAAATGTGGCGGTATCTCTCCTGGCTGGGTTCACCTTTATATTGGGAGGTGCCGAGGGAGGATATAAGACGATTGCGGCGATGCCCGGAGCGGCCGTGGGAGCGGCCTTGGCGTTTCTCATGCATCTGGCGCGTGAGATTGTCAAAGATATCGAGGATCAGACCGGGGATGCCACGGTCGGCGGCGGAACGGCAGTGCTGAAATTCGGCTCCAAAACAGCGACTGCGGCGGTATGGTTGGTGTTCTTGGCTTTGGCCGCGGGTTCGGTCGGCGCGTATACGGCTGGATGGTTCAACGGAGTCTATCTTACACTTGTATTGGGCCTGGTCGTTCTTCCTTTGGGGGTTATGCTGGGTTGGATGAGTCTTTCCCCGGATCGCCGTCGCTGCCGGCTGGTTTCGATTATACTCAAGCTCCAGATGCTGATCGGGACGGTTGCCCTGATCATCGGGAAACAGTACTGAACTCGTTGTACATCAATGCACTAATTCGGTTGCTTTCACGAAATAATTTTGTAAACCTTTTGGCTTAATGGTAGTATAATCTGTCTTTGAAGGCAGGATGAATCGATGTAACGGACTTGGAGTTGGAAAAAGTACTCAATATCCGGCTATGAAAAAGATAAATCCTTTGTCGATCGTCGTGGCGGCCTTGTTCTTCACCTTTCTGGGTGGCGTCGCCCATGCCACGGATATAAGCCTCGCGGCTGAAATCAGCCGGGCGTCAATCGCCTTCGAAGAAAAGGATACTCTGGTCGTCAGTCTGACCTGGGACGGCAACCCTTTTCAATATCAAATCGACGATTTCCCCATACCGGCGATGGAGAAGTTCAAAATTCTGGGTTCGTCATCAC
>JAQVRW010000235.1 GCA_028700875.1 Candidatus Zixiibacteriota bacterium
TAGTCTCAATTATTTCGCAACTCAAGTATGGTTTGAGTCGCCTTACCACATTTACAACAGTTCCGCCACTGATACGACGGAAGCGAACTCTTGCTGTTTTGAAGACACCCTTTTCGCTGGACTATTTCATGGGCTCATAGATTTGGCGGATGGCCAACAACTTGCCGATTGTCGAGTTAATTTCTACTGGCCCAAGTCGTTTGGCGGAAGCGCCCCGGTACCTTTGGAATATACGATGCTCCAGAACTACCCCAACCCGTTCAATCCAACGACGACTATCGCTTATAGCATCCCCGAGGCGTGCGATGTCAAGATAAGGATATACAATATTTTGGGACAAGTTGTCACCACGTTGGTCGATGAATACAAAACGCCCGGAGAATACGCGGTCGTCTGGGATGGCAATGATGCCGACGGACGGCCGGTGGCATCGGGGATGTATTTCTGTCAGATGAGGGCTGGTCAATACATGTCATCGAAAAAGATGTTGATGTTGAAGTAAAAGGAGAATACGATCATGCAGAAGATAAATATCGTTCGGTTGACTGTGGCAATGGCCCTTTTCCTGACGGCAACGATTGCCTGGTGCGGCGAATTGACCCTTGATCCGGCGGCCTATGCCCCGGTACAGACTCAGGTGGGCGGAGAAGTCAGCAAACATCTTGTCAAATTCGATTTGGATACGATTCCTTCCAATGCGACTATTGATTTGGCCGTACTCACCGTGAATGTCGATCTCGATACGATGAATACCGGCCCCTTAAATCTCATGGCTTATCCGATTTCGGAATCCTGGACCGGTTCCGGTTCGCCGGTAGTCACCACGGTTGAATACGAGGAAAGTGAATCTCTCCTTGGCCCTCTCAGAGGGAAAATCGACCAGGAAGGAGAATTCGTGGTGACGGACCTGGTTCAGGCTTGGGTATCAGGTAAGAAATCGAATAACGGGCTAATCTTGATGGTTTACGAGAACCCGGAATCAAAATTGGACCTCAAGACCGAAAAACTAGGGGCGGTTGCCAAGTTGACGGTTTTTTATTCCGAAGCGCCGGTCGGGGAGTGATGCCTGTTATCATGGGGCGAAAAGAGTTGAATCTCCGGAGTGTTGCACGGTCTAAAATCGGTCGATCCGGGCCAGATCGAAAATGTCGTCGATCAGCAGGGTTTGATCCGCCTTAAACCCCTGGCCGTAACGCACTCCGGCCATCTGCCCGAAATACCGAGCGATGCTTTCCAGCGCCCAAATGTAGTCTTTCCCCTTGTCGGGATTCAGAAACTGGCTGCGATGGCATTTAAGCGCCTCCAGCCAGGCCGGGAACTGCCGGGTAATATCGATGACGAAATCCGGCCACATGCCGGGCGGGAGGAAATAATGGAATATCCTCTCGGGTCGGTACGGTTCCCCCGCCACATCAGCTTTCTTCAATGTGGCCAGATTGGCGGCATTGAGGACGATCTCCCCGCAGGCGACATGATCAGCGTGCGATTGACGCCGTCCATGACCGACCCAGGGGGCCGGACACAGGACGATCCGGGGACGCCAGAGGCGCAAGTCGGCGGCCACCGCCAGCCGATGCTCATAGGTGTCTCCCAGTTCGGTATCCCCCCAGTCATAAGTTTTCAGGAGATCGGCGCCTATGGCCCGGGCGGCCTCGGCCGCCTCGTCGGCCCGGATCGAGGCGTCCCCGCCGGTGCCCCGCTCCCCCGCGGTCAGATAAATAATCCCGGTCTTGTGTCCAGCGGCGGCCGCCTTGATCAGCACACCACCGGAACCGACTTCGACGTCGTCCGGGTGAGCACCTATGGAGATAAGATCGTAGGTCATAGACATTAAAAAGGCCGGGGAGCGAATCCTCCCCGGCCGTATCAATCGTTCGTGATTATCAGTATCCGGCAGCCTTAAAATTATCGGAGTGGAATATCAAAATATCCTCGAAGATATCGTACAGGTAATGGTCCGCCGTCCCCGACAAAACATCGGAGCCGCTATAGTTCTTCTGCTGATATTCCATGCCGTTGGCATCCAGGAACTGCATGAAGCCGCTCATCTGTTCATCGAAGCGGTACTTGGAGTCATCCACCGTGATCAACAGCTTCTTCATGTCGACGAAATTCGCCTTCGACAATGCCGCCGCGTTTTCGTATAGGGAATCGACATTGTGACCCAGCCAGAGACCCCAGATGTCGCTGTTGATGGCGCCGGTGTTATCGAAAGGAACATGGATGGCATGCTTGGCCACCAGCGTCGAGGCGTCGGCCGCCAGAGTGTCGGTGATGGTGTATCCCAACGCCAGGCTGCCGAAGTTGTCGAAGTATATGGAGTCGACGTTGAAACCAGTGTGATGCGGGGAGAACGCCGCCGCCGCCGAAACCACTATGCTCATGCCGATATTCGTTTCCGAAGTATCCACCGTGTTCCAAGAACCGTCATAAACATCCTGGAACAGGGTCAAAAATCCGCCGTTGCCCGTGCTCCCGTCGAAATCAAGGGGAGCATCGATCGCCGACACGGACCCGAAATAATCGGTCTGCAGCACCGACTTGAAGGCACCGTATCCGCCCATCCCGACCCCGCCGGCGGCCCGGAATTTCGGCTGGGCGATAGTGTTATAGATCCCATCGATCCTGGTCAAAAACGCGACCGCCGTATAGGGCAGAGTATCCAGAGTCAGCGAACCGGAGACCACCGTGGGCCAGTCATATACCGTGGTACTGTAGAGAGCCGAAAAATACTTGCCCTGCCGCGGTGAGTCGGTATAGAAAGAACCTCCCAAAAGCGACCGGCCGTCGATGCTGACGATGATCATCGGGACCATCTTCCCTTCCGAGATCAGCCGGTCGGCCACCGTGGCCAAACCATGCTCGAAGTAATACTGTTCATCCGCCCCGAACGGCGGGAACAGGTACAGTATCGGGAATGGGCCGCCGATGCTCCCGTTGGGAAGGAAATATCCCGGCGGCAAGTAGATCCGGTACGGTTTGTTGCCCTGCTCGCGCGGATTGGCGAGCGGATTGTTCATGGTGGAAAAGAAGATTGAAAAAGAATGGAAATTATCTACGGCCACCTGTCCGGTTTGGGAGTATGTCGGCCGGGTGGGATTATCCTTCGTCTTGTCCGAGCATCCCGACAGAAGCAGGAGGCCAAGCGCCAGGATCGTCAAGAGAAAAACAACTTTAGCCTTCATCATCACCCTCCGTTAAAACCGGACCGTAAATTGCAAGACCGATTCCCAGGCCGTACCCTTATATGTACCGGCCATGTTGTCCACAATCCTATCATTCGCGCCGTTCAAATACACATTGCCCGTTTCCGTGATTTCGGAATATTTGATATACTGGGTGGCGAAATCAAGGATGATGTTTTCAAAAACCAGACCGAGCCCGAGATTGAAACTGTGCTTGTTGCCCGGGTCAAAAAACGCCGGGTGCATCGTCCCGTCTTCCACGGCCGATTGATCGAATGAATATCCGGTCCGCAGCTTGATCATATCGTTATAAGCATACTCGACGCCGAACGATCCCCGCAGAGCGTTTTTCCAATCCACCGGGACCGTCATATTCTGCTTCAACCAGGTGTCGAGTTCGACGCTGCGGGAGATGTTGTCCGCCGGAAAGGTGTACACGAAATTGTATCCCTCGAATTCCGACCAGAGGGTATATTCGGCATCGGCCGCCAAAAGCAGCTTGTCGCTGACCTGATAAGCAACCCCGCCCGCCAACTGGCTCGGCAGCTTGATTTCCGTTTCATAGCTGCCCTCGGCCTCCAACTCCACGCCCGAAGACAGAATGTAGAAAATGGAATCGCGATACTTCGACACGTCGCTCCGATTATTGTAATTGGGGTTGTCGGGCATATAGTAGCGGAAGTCCGCGTCGCCGTCGACCGTGACCTTGGTCTTCATCGCATAGGTGGCGCCGATATTGAGCTTCGGCGTCGCCTTGAACAGCAAGCCGATCCTGGCATTGGGGGCATACCCGTTGCCGTCGACCCGCTGCCATTCGGTGATCAACTCATTGGGCCGGCTGGCGACCTGATCATAATAGAGTGCCGTCGGATCGGCCGGATTGGGACGGAGGAAGAAGCCGCCATACACCAGGTCGGCTTTCAGTACCCCGGCCGACCACCCGACGCTGAGGCGGTTGGTCATCAACTCGAACGACCCCACCCAGTTAAACGCCACCGCGTCGAAGTTGTGTTCGATCTGCTGACCCGGCAAAAGAGCGCCATTGTTAATCGGCGCAAATACCTGCCAGGCGACGTTCATATCGAAGGGCTGGAAGATGGCCAGGCCGGTGACGAAATCCCGATTTTTGACCGGCAGCTTGAAAAACCCGCCTGCCGTCGGATTGGTCAAAATCTCGTACCGGTTGTATATATTCCCCTCATAGTACCCGACCGGATATCCCCCATACGTCACATCAGGGGAATACTGAGCCCGATATTGACTTATTACCTCATTGACGGTCAGTTGGCTCTCCGTCATGTAAATGAATCCTGCCGGGTTATAGTAGGCGGCCGACCAATCGTTGGCCACAGCCCGAAACGCACCGCCCATCCCCTTGGCCTTGGCGCCTACTCCCAAAATGCTCATGCCTCCACCCCATGCCGGCAGAGTCATCCCGAGCATGATCATGGCGCATATGAAAATGACCGTAACTCTTCTCATCCTCATCTCCAAATCTATTGACACCTAATCAATAACGGTCCTGCTGCCATCCCAACCGTCCCATCGCCGGTACTTCACCGGGACGGATAAAAATGAACGCAAAAATTACACAACCATCCCCTATTTGTCAAGTCTGGCCTGTACTTTTTTCCTGGACACCACATAGTTAGAGTGTAGACGAGCCAACGGGTCCATTTCTCCAATGCCGGCGGCATTTTTTGCCGCGCCATGCGATATTTTTTTCCCAATACCCATCTTCGGGCGCCCTTTTGGCGGCCGCCCATCGCTTCTATCTAATTGATTGACAAGCCATTACGATGTTTTTGCAACGGCCGGCAAGGGCGATGCTTTAATCCGGTGAAAACCATGGAAGGTTGCTTATGAAGAAAGTGTTCCTTATAGCGCTCCTCGTCCTGATCCTGGTCTGTATCAACTGGCTCAAGGAGAGCATCGCGCAGACCATTCCGACAAGCGATCAGGAGATTAACCGCCTGATTCGGCAGAAACAATCTCTGCCGCC
>JAQVRW010000236.1 GCA_028700875.1 Candidatus Zixiibacteriota bacterium
AGGTCGCCGCGATTTTGGGCGCCGATCCGTCGGAAATCTATTTCACCGCCGGAGGGACCGAGGCCGACAATCTGGCCCTGAAAGGGGCGGCCTGGGCGTTGCAGGCGAAGGGGAATCATCTCATCGTATCCAAGATCGAGCATCATGCGATTCTGGAGTCGGCTCATTATCTGGAAAAGAACGGTTTTACGGTGACCTGTCTCGGTTGCGGCCCGGAAGGGATCGTCTCGATCGAAGAATTGAAACGGGCGTTGACCCCCAGGACGACCGTGGTGTCGGTCATGATGGCCAACAACGAAACCGGCGTCATCCAGCCGATTGCCGAGATGGCCGCCATCTGTCATCAGGCGGGTGTGCTGTTTCACACCGATGCGGTCCAGGCGGTGGGTAAACTTCCGGTCAGGGTCAACGACCTCGGAGTCGACATGCTGTCGCTGTCGGCGCATAAGTTTTATGGTCCCAAGGGAGTCGGCGCGCTCTATGCCCGCAAAGGAGTGAAACTGACCCCGTTGTTTCACGGCGGCAGTCACGAACGACGGAAACGGGCCGGGACGGAAAACTCGGCGGGCGTGATCGCCATGGCCAAGGCGCTGGAAATCGCCGAAGCCCAGCGGGAAAAAGAACATGCCCGGATGACAGAATTGGGAGATTATTTCATTGCCCAGGTTCAGTCCAGGATAAAAGACGTTTATCTCAATGGCGACCGTGACCGCCGCGTTCCCTCGACCGTCAACCTGTCGTTCAAAGGCGTCGAAGGCGAAGCGATCATCCTGTCGCTGGACATGAAAGGCATCTGCGTTTCCTCCGGGTCGGCCTGCACCTCGGGGTCGCTGCAGGCGTCGCACGTGCTCACCGCCATGGGGGTCGATCCGCTTCTGGCCCAGGGGTCGATCCGGTTTTCCATGGGACGGTACACGACCAAAGAACAGCTTGACTACACCATATCGGTGCTGCCGGAAATAATCGACCGTCTCCGGTCGATGTCGGCGGCTTACGATCAGGCCACCTGATCGGCCCGGTTTGGCGGCGGCAATCAATATCCAATCGTGAATATGCCCGATCATGCGAATACAACGGTTCTGGTGGCCATGTCGGGCGGCGTGGACAGCTCCGTCGCTCTCCTGCTTCTGAAACGGCAGGGGTACGCCGTGGCCGGGGCCACCATGAAGCTGTGGGATTACCGCGACGTCGGGGGAGACCGTTCCGGCGGCGGGGGATGCTGCAACCTGAACTCGATCAACGACGCCCGGGCGGTATGCGATTCACTCGATGTCCCCCATTACGTTTTTGATTTCAGCGGCCGGTTTCGGGAAACAGTCATCGAGAACTTCGTGGCCGAATACTGGGCCGGGCGGACCCCCAACCCCTGCATCATCTGCAATTCCATCCTCAAGTGGCAAACGTTTCTTGAGCAAGCTGCCAAGATAGGATGCGACCATATCGCCACCGGGCATTACGCCCGCACGGGATATGATGACGTTCGCAAGCGGTATTTCATCCGCCGGGGAATCGATCCCACCCGCGACCAGTCGTATGCCCTGTGCGGAGTCTCGCAGGAAGCCCTGTCCCGGACGATTCTGCCATTAGGGGAGCTGGCCAAGGTCGAAACCCGCCGGATTGCCGCCGAGGCCGGGCTTAAGACCGCCCGAGTCGCCGAGAGCATGGAAATCTGCTTCGTGGCCGACGACGACTACGAGCGGTTTATCCGGGAGTATTCTTCCGCTCCGATTCCGCCGGGTGAAATCGTGGATCGTAGCGGCCGGAAGGTCGGCGTCCACAAGGGTATCCCGTTCTATACTATCGGCCAGCGCAAGGGGCTGGGTATCGCCCATCCGACCCCGCTGTACGTTATTGATATCGACTCCGCCCATAACCGCATCGTCATTGGCGATAACGTTGACCTTGACCGCCGCGACATGACCGTCTCCAAAGTCAACTGGGTTTCGGTCGCTCCTGCCTCGGAACCGTTCTCCTGCCAGGTCAAGATTCGGTACCAGCACCAGGCCGCCCCAGCCGTTGCTGTTGCCACCGCCGACGGTCATATCCGAATCACCTTCGACCAACCCCAACGGGCCATTACCCCCGGACAATCGGCCGTACTATATGACGGCGACACCGTTCTGGCTGGCGGCATCATCGACTGAACCATCGCCGGGGCCGTCAATTGTTGTTGCTTTCGCCGACGGAGGTATCTTAGTTGTATACATTCGGCGGAGAAAATCGCGAAACAAGGAGTAAGCGATGTTGAAACTGACTTTCCTGGGCCATTCCTGCGTGTATGCCACCGACGGCAAATACAAATTGATCATCGACCCGTTCCTCGAAGGGAATCCGCAGGCCAATGTCTCCCCCGAGGAAATCGATGTCGACTATATCCTGGCCACCCATGGGCACGCTGACCATCTGGGGGACTCCGTGGAGATTTCCAAACGAACCGGCGCGACGATCATCGCCCCCAACGAGCTGGCCGTCTGGGTCACCCGCAAGGGAGCCAAGGCTCACAACATGCATATCGGCGGGTCGTACAAATTCCCTTTCGGCAAGGTCAAACTGACAATTGCCCATCATGGCTCGGCCGCGGGTGAATCCGGCCTCGAATATACCGGCAATCCCTGCGGCTTCGTGTTCACGATGGGGGGCAAGACGGTCTACCACACCGGCGACACCGGGTTGTTTCTGGATATGAAGCTGATTGGCGAGACGAATCCCATCGACCTCATGTTTCTGCCCATCGGCGACAACTTCACCATGGGCGTGGAAGACGCCGTCCGGGCGGTGCAATTCGTCAAACCGAAAATAGCCGTTCCGATGCATTACAAAACCTGGGAAATCATCGATGCTGAACCGGATGATTTCGCCCGCAAGCTGCAAGGATCGGGCGTAAAAGTGGTCATCCTCAATCCCAACCAAACTTTAGAGATTTAGAGGCGATATGGCGGCGGGCAAGACGAAGAAAAAGGGCGGGGGACGGCTGTTCAAGGTTATCATCGTCCTCTTGGTGTTGATCATTGCGGCGTTTGCGGCGGTCAAAATCTTCTTTCCGGCCGAGAAGGTCAAGGCGGAGATCATCAAGCGGGCTTCGACGGCCCTGGGACGCACGGTGGAGCTGGACGATGTTTCCCTGTCCATCATTCCCCGCCTGACGCTCGACCTGAAAGGCTTGCGTATCTACAGCCCGTCCGGATTTCCGGGGACCGAGTTCGTGACGATCGACCGGCTCTCCTGCGGATTGAAACTGATGCCGCTTCTGCGCAAGCAGTTCGTCTTCAATCAGATCAGCGTCGATCATCCGGTGATCCGCCTGCGGAAGACGACCGACGGACGCAACAACTTCACATTCAAGGGAAGCAGCGCCGACGTCGGGGGGCTAGTCACGCCGATTGCAGCTAAAGACACGCTTACCTCGAAAGACGCGGCGCTATCGGCGTTCGCATTCGATTGGGCGCAGATCACCGCCGGGGATATCGTCTATCAGGACGACTCCACCGAGACCACTATCACCCTCAGCAACGTCAGTCTCGAAACCCGCCTTGAGCTTCAGGACGGCGGCAAGACCGGCCGGTCGATGGGAACCTTGAAGATTCCGGCCATCTCGGCGACCATCCTGCCGAAAAACCTGCCCTTGGCGCTGGAACTGGGATACAACGCCGATATCGATTTCCCGACCGCCGACCTGATGCTGAAAAACACGGTCCTGAAAATAAACGGCATCCCCTTCGAGGTCGAAGCCACCGTCCGCAACATGATGAATCCGCAGTCGTTGTTTGCCCGGCTGAAAGCCTCCGGCGTATCGCTGGAGCCGTTGGTCGCCTATATTCCCCAGTCACCCAAGTTCGATCCCTCGAAACTTCGGGTCACCGGCAAACTCGATGGCGAGGTGGAGATCCGTCGTGAATTCACCTCCGGCCTGAAACCGTATCTGGGCGGCAACCTGCGCTTCCAGAATCTGAACCTCGGGTACGCCAACGTCTCCAACCGGGTCGATTTCCAGACGCTATCCATCGGCTTCACCGCCGATTCGGTCTCGATTGCCTCCCAGGGAGGGCAACTGGCCGATGGCCCATTCGCCATTTCCGGGGCCATCACCAACTGGAAAGACCTGTTGTATGATATCCGCCTAAAAGGACGTTATGCCCTGGCGGGATTGATTCCCTTCCTCAATCCGGCGCTCAACCCGGAAGTCTCCGGGCTTTTGACCTATGATTTGACCGTGACCGGGCAGAAATCGCGTTGGGCCGAATCGCGCCTCTCCGGGACGCTGCAGGCCGAAAACATTTTCTTCAACACTAATAAATTATCGGCGCCGCTGAAACGGCTCGATCTGAATATGACTTTCGCCCCAAGCAAGACGCAGGTCAACTCGCTCTATCTTGAATACCCCGGCGTCCGGATGAATCTCACCGGCGAACTGCGCAACGGCTTCGCGCACCTTTTGGCGCCGCGCAAGGGGTACCAGCGGCCCTATTTCGATTTCGCTGTTAATGCGCCGATGGTCAACTATGACGTTCTCTTCCCGACCCCGACCGATTCCGCATTGACCGCCGCTCGGGCCGACACCCTGCCGCCGATATTCATTCCCGATATCGAAGCGGCCGGTACCGCGCGGGTGGATACGCTGATCTACGCCGGCGTGGAAATCACCAATATCTCCAGCGATGTCGCCTACAAAGACGGCGTTATCACCTACAGCAACGGCAAGGGCCGGGTGTATACCGGTTCGGTGGCCAGTGCCGGGACGGTCGATTTCAACGATTTCCGCAATCCCCACGTGAATTGCAGCGTCGAGGGGAGAGACATCGAGGCCAACGATTTCATGACCCGTTTCGCCGGGCTGGGCGGGCACCTGTATGGCAAACTCAATCTCAAGGGGACGATCGACGGGACAGGTTCGGAGCTGCCCGATTTTGTCCGCAGTCTCACCGCCGATGGCGCGGTGACCATGACCCAAGGGAAGCTGGTCAATATCGAACTGGTCAACGCCATGGCCAAGCAATTCGGCTTCAAGACATTCGAGGAGGAAAGCCTCAAGGACCTGGCCACGTTGGTAAAAATCCAAAACGGCACGCTGATACTGGACGGGATGCAGCTCATCTCCAATGTCGGCGATTGGAACCTGGACGGCGGCGTGGCCTTTTTGGACAAGACGCTCGACCTGAACGTCGGATTATAC
>JAQVRW010000237.1 GCA_028700875.1 Candidatus Zixiibacteriota bacterium
TCAGATTCTGAACCTGGAGCTTGCGGCGGATGATTTCCCGATGCTTGTGAACCGTCTGGACGGAGATATTCAGGGCTTTGGCGATCTCCTTGGACGGCCGCCGCATCATGATCTGTTCGCAGACTTCCGCTTCCCGAGGAGTTAGTTTGGTGAAGTTCTCCTCGAACGTGACCACACCGGCGCCGACGATCGAATCAAGTGCATCCTCCAGGGCGGCCAACTCTTTACTGCCGAGCGACCCCTCTCCCTGGCGAAGCTTCTTCATATGCGGGGTCAGAATATGCTGGACGCTGGAACAGATGTCATGCCGGTATTCCGCTTTTTCCCGCTCGATATGCCCCAGGATGGTCTGCATGGCGATGTTGTTTTCCATCAAGGCCTTGCGCTCAGACGAAAGCATGGCATTCGCCACCTGCAATTCCACATAAGCCTGCATCCGCTCGATTTCGGCGGCCGCCCGAGCGGCGGCTATGGCAATCAGGGGCTGCGCCTGCTGGATGAATTCCGACTGAATGGGCTTGTCGTTCATGACCGCGAGGAGACCTATGACTTCCCCCGACTGGCCGAACAACGGCGTCCCGATATAGCTTTCCGCCCCCAAACGCGCCACATGAGAATCATCCGGAAAACGCCCCCGCAGGCCGTCTGCGTAGACGCAGGTAGTCTTGGAGGCGATCGTCTCACCGGGCGGGCCGGTCAATTCGTGTTCGAAATTCCGATCGATCTTTTTGCCGTTCCAGAACGCCAGCGTCTTGATTGTTCCTTTGTCCGGTCCGGCCAATTCGGCGACATAGGCGTATCGACACCCCAATCCTTCCGCCACATGCCTCATCAGCAGTTGGAAAAATTCCCGGCCGTTGCCCGTCGACGTCCCCTTCGCCAGTGATTGGAGCATCGACTCCGCCCGTTTGCGTTCCGTGACGTCGGTAAACACGACGACGCCGGCGACCACCTCGCCCGCCTCATTCCGCACCGGAGCCGCGTTGGTCAGTACCCAGCGATCCGGCCCATCATCTTTCTTGATGATTGCTTCGGCGTTCTCGGTCGTTTTCCCGTGCAATATCGCCTGGGACAAGGGCAGTTCTTCCGGCTCATACATGACCCCGTTGGGTCTGGATAATTGCCAATACTTTGCGCGCGCCGACAATGGAAGACCGGCCAATGTGTTCGTGGTCGTGCCGTGAATTCGCATAGCCGCCCGGTTGACCACCCTGATTTTCCCCTCCGGGGCTTCGGCGATAAGAATTCCCGCCGTCGACTGGTCGATCGCCGCCGCCAACAGTGCTTTTGTCTCGGCCAACTCCTGTTGCGCCCGTTTTCGCTCGGTGATGTCCCGGATCGTTGTAAGAAAATACTTCTGTCCGCCAAAGGCGATGATGTCGGCCGACACCAAACCGGTAAGAATATGTCCCGACTTGGTCCGAAACGTGGCTTCCATGTCGTGCGCGCGACCAGTGGCCTCCGATGTCGCAATAACCCTGGCGCGATCCATGGGGTCGGCCCACAGCCCGATATCCAATGGGTTTCTACCCACCACCTCTTCCCTGGTAAGCTCGAAAATGCGTTCGAAACCGGAGTTTACCTCCAGAAGAGTGTTGTCGGTCAGAGAACTGATGACAATCGAGTCGGGCGAGGAATCGAAAGCGCTCGCGAACTTTTCCTCGGACAATCGCAATGCATCCGTGGCTTCCCGCCGCTCGGTGATATCCCGGGCCGAGGTCAGGTAACCGGTGACCGTGCCAGAATCATCCGTGAGGGCTTTGTACCACCACGCTAACAACCGCGCCCGGCCGTCCCGCCGACGTTGCCGGGATTCGATATAGATTATGTTTTTATCGTCCTGCACTGCTGGCGGCCCCTCATAGGTATCGTATCCCTCGATGAAATAGACGCGGGCATCTTTGCCCACGACGTCCTCCCCGAAGAAATCATACCCGGCCTTGTTGGCCCAGGTATACACGCCTTCCGGGCTGACCTCCATGATGATATCCGGCACCGACGCCAGCAAGGCCTCGTTCCGGGTGGACAACGTCCCCAGTTGTTCCTCGGCCCGCTTGCGCTCCAGTACGTTGGCGATGGCGTCGGCGATCATCTTCAATCGCCGAATATCCTCCAGCAACCATTGTACCCGGCGCGTGTGGGATCGCAACCCGACACATCCATGGACGGCCCCGCCCCGGCCGCGCAGGGGAACTTCTAGGAACGAACGAAGATCTTCTTTTTCAAAGTCCCGGCGTTCGGCGACCGCCTCGGGCGGCAAATCATCCAGCGAATTGATTTGGATAATGTCTCCGGCCAGCAGGGTTTTTTCGCTCCACGGATGGGTTCCCATCGGGATGTTTTGATACCTTGCCTTATAGCTGGGAAGCCCCTGCGCCCGCCACGAGTAGACCGAACTCCAACAGGAAAAGTCATCGGAGGCCAGAACGACATAGGCGCTATCCATGCCCAGGACGGTGCCGACCTCCTGAAGGCAATCGTGAATCTGGCTGTCGACTTCCGTCCCCATGCAGGACGCGAATTGAGCCAAAAGCTCCGTGATAAGGGTGTCGAACGCCACCTGCCGGTGAAGCGCCTCTTCGGCCTGCTTTCGTTCGGTGATATCGATGAAGGAAATCATGACCCTGGTAAGGGTTTCACGGCAATGCGGAGCCACCGATAACCGAAATGCCAAATATCGACACCGCCCGTCCTGATGGGCAATGGGCACTTCGCCTTCAAATCGCGTCTTACCCTCGGCCAAAGCGGTCAACATTTCCCTGGAAACCGGCCAGGATTCCCGGATGAACATAGCGGGAACACGCCGGTTAAGCTCTTCTTTGTCGCCGGCTTGAAAATACCGCAGGCTTTCCGCATTCGCATCCAACAGCGTTATCAAATCCCGCCATTCGTTCCTCTCGGACTCGTGATCTTCCAGATATGCCCGGAAATCACGAACGCCCTCCGAACACAGTTGATTCAGACGGGCTTTGACTCTGGAGAAATCGGCTTCCCATATGGCAATGGCTGAATCCTCGAACAGGGAGCGGTATTTTCCTTCACTCTCGCGGAGCGCCTGTTCCGTCCGCTTGCGTTCGGTGATATCGAGACCGACGATGATCGTGCCGATAAATTTATCGCCATCGTGCAGCGGCGAAACCGTTGCGAGAATGGGAATGTCTTGCCCAGCCCGGTTCTTGGCCGTTATTTCGCCGCTCCAGGTTTCGTTCCTACGTAAATGGACCCTGATTTCTGCCCGAAGAGCATCTATGTCGTTAAGGGGAACGATTTCCCTGGCTTGTTTCCCTAACATGTCGTCCTTGCCCCAACCGAAGAGTCGCTCCGCAAATTCATTCCAATAGGTAATAATGCCGTCGGCATCGATCGCGACGACCGTCTGCTGGACGGCATCAAGCAAACTGGCTTGGATCTCGAGTTTGGATTCATATTGCCGCCGGAGCGTAACATCGCGGGCGGTGCCGAAAATCAGGCCGTCGCTCAGCATTCTGGTCGTGGATTCGGAGTAGATGACCGTCCCGTCCTTTCGGATCAAGCGCTGCTTGCCCGAGACGGTCTTACCGGCCCGCAACTCGGCGAAGGAATCGGGGGCGGTTGCCAAATCTTCAGGATAGACGACGTCCATCATATTGAACCGGAGCAGCTCCTCGCGGCTGTACCCCAGTTGCTCGCAAACACGGGCGTTGACTTCGATGAAAACCCCCTGCGGATCGGTGATAAAAACCGCTTCGCCCGACTGCTCGAAAAAAGAACGGAATCGGAGCTCGCTTTCCTGCAGAGCCTCCTCCGCCCGTTTGCGCTCGCTGATGTCCTTCATGATGCCGATAAACCCGGTGGGATTTCCGGCGTCATCCTTGAGAGCGCTGACCGACATCTCTGCGGAAAACCGGCGTCCGTCTTTCTTCAGCAGGGTCATGCCGACGCTGCGGGCCTGTCCGCCCTGAAGGATGTTCGTGGTATGCATCAGGGCTGTGGGCCGCTCATCGGGCGCGACAAGATCCCAGACATTGAAGCCCAGCAACTCCTCTTTATTCGAAAATCCGTGAATATCGACGGCCGCCTGGTTGCATTCGATGACATAGCCGTCGAGATCGACGACCGTTATCGCGTCGGGTGATGATTCCAGGATGATCTTGAATTTGGAGTCGTCGGCGGGTAATGTTCGCCCGATGCTCCGGCGGGTTGATGAACCAGCAATCGTCTCGGCGGTGGTATGAGGGGCATTCATCTGGCTAACCTGTTGTCCTGTCCCGCGGCATTCGCCAATTGGCGCCTTATTCGTTTATTTCCCCGTTGACGGCCGGCCAATACGATATCGACATGCGACCAGCCCTCGTTTCCAGTTGACGCCCCCCCCATATCGATCACACGCCTAGCATTTGATATATCGACAGGCTGTGCGAAAAAATTACCCGGCGACGGTCGACCGCAATTCATGTCAACCGATTGTATTATAGGAGATTCCAGCCCATTTGCGACGTATGTGATGCTTCCCGAAACGCATCCGGTCGGGACGAATGACCAATTTCTAATCAAGCTTTAAGACAATCCTAACATTCCAATCCTTATTATGGTCGCGAGCCTGAACGAAGGGAAAGTTTGTGCCGTATGACAGCTGTTGAAAGCTTTACCGGATTTTCCAAGAAAGGAATGGAAATGAAAAAAATCACTGCCGCATTCGTTCTGATGCTGGCGATTGCCGCCGGGACGGCCGTCGCCGCGGAAACGTCGGTCAAGGGGACGGTTTTCAGTACCTGGATGTTGAACAAAACCGACGGTCAGGGCAACTACAACGCCTTTTCCATCGACCGCGCCTACGTCGGGGCCGAATCCAAGTTGTCGGACTATACCAGCCTGCGGATCACGTTTGATATCCGGCCCGACAGGTTTTCCTCCAAAAAAACCACCGTGGTCGATTCCGAGGGCGATACGGTCGCCATCCCCTCGATGTCGGTCTATGACGGCCTCCCGGTCATTCTTAAGTATGCCTACGCCGACTGGAAAATCAAACCGGCGGCCCAGTACGTCCGGGTCCGCTTCGGTCTCCAGCCGACCATGTATCTGAATTATATCGAGGGCGCCTGGAACCGCCGCTATGTCGAGAAAAACATCACCGATATCGCCGGATGGGTCTCGACTTCCGACCTGGGCCTGTCCGCCCTGTTCC
>JAQVRW010000011.1 GCA_028700875.1 Candidatus Zixiibacteriota bacterium
GGGGCTTACCTGTTTTTCGACCGACTATATCTCCAAAACGCCGAGCTGGTCCGCGATGTCGGCCGGATTGTCGGCTTGGTCTACCTTCTCCTGAACTTGGGAGTCGGCGTGGTCATCTCCTACCTGACCTGGTACCTGCAGAAGATCTGGAAAGGAACCGACTGGCAGGTGGGGATGAAAACGGGGATGCTCGTCTGGGCGGTCTCGTCGCCGGTTTTCATTATCAAGCGGCAGATAATTCTGACCCTGTCCCAATGGCTCCTGCTGGAAATCGTTACGGATTTTATCGTCTACGCCGTTATCGGCGCGGTCGCCGGCTTTCTTCTCGGCCGGGGCATAATCGATAACCAAAGGGAGGCCTCATGATCGTTACCACTACACCGACTATCGAAGGCAAAAAGATTCACTCCTATCTGGGCATCGTGACGGGTGAGGCGATCATTGGTACCAGCCTGGTCAAGGACCTGTTCGCCGCGGTAAACGATCTGGTCGGCACCCGCAGCACCGAGTACGAACAAGCCCTGAGACATGCGCGGCAGATCGCCATCGAGGAGATGATCTCCGAAGCCAAACTTATGGGGGGCGAGGCCATTGTCGGAGTTGACCTCGACTACGAAGTGGTTCATTCGGGGATGCTGATGGTGTCGGTTTCCGGCACCGCCGTCATTATGAGCCACGATGCCTAGGGGCGGCCTGCAACAGTCTTCATAGTTTTTTTGCCGTTTTTTTGCACACCCTCCTTGCCTGAATCGTACAAGTATTGTATCTTCTTGAACGCCAAGGGATAAATAAGCGCAAAGAAGCTATCCCTCCGGCACAGACTATGCTGAAAAAGCATGGACGCTTTTATCAGGGAGTACGAATGTCAAAGCGCGCGGCAATAGTCATTTGCATGGTGTTGGCGATGATGGTCACCGCCGGCCGGATTCACGCGGGATCTATCTCCGACCAGTTGCGGGAGGAAATCGGCGCCAGGGGGGCGGACGATTTCATCCGGGTCGTGATCATCCCGGTCTCCGACCATAATTCGGCCGCCATGAAAACCTCGGTCATGCAGATGTACTCCACCCGCGCCGAGCAGCACCGCGCCGTCGTGACGGAACTCAAAGATGTCGCTTCCCGCTCCCAGGCGCCGGTTTTGGGTCTGGTGAAAAATCTGGAAAGCGGCGGGCAGGCCCGCCGGGTCAAGGCGTTCTGGATCGATAATATCATCGAGGCCGAACTCCCCGCCGCCGAGATCGAACGCCTGGCCGCCGATCCCTCCATCGAAAAGATCGAATTATATCCGACTATCGTTTCCATTCCCATAGAAGCATCCGAGGCCTTTACCGCTGAGACCATCGGCGTACAACCCAATTTGATGGTCATCAAAGCCGACTCGGCCTGGAAAGCCGGATACGACGGCCGAGGCCGAATCGTCTGCAACTTTGACGTGGGCGTCGACGGCAACCATCCGGCCCTGTTTGCCAATTATCGCGGCAACAAGGGATACCCAGCATCGCAATGCTGGTTCTCGCCGATCGATAACTCGACTTATCCCCACTATTTTACCACCGTCCCCAACCATAACCAGGATCTGATCGCCCACGGAACTCACACCATGGGCATCATGGTCGGGCATTCTTCCGGCGGGGATACGGTCGGTGTAGCCCCCGGCGCCGATTGGATAGCGGCCGTGGCTATCGATGTTACGGGGTCATCAGTATTCGAAGCCTTCCAATGGGCCGCCGATCCCGACGGTGATCCCAATACAATCGCCGATCTGCCCGACGTCATCAATCACAGCTGGGGGATTCCAAATATCGGCTGCGACCAGTTGTTTTGGCGATTGATCGACAATGTCGAGGCTCTGGGGATCGTCAACATTTTCGCCGCCGGCAACGAGGGCCCGTCCGTGTCCAGCCTTCGCAATCCGGCCAATCGTGCGGATGATTCCGTCACCAATTTTGCGGTCGGGGCGATTGAATACATGGATTCGCTGGCAATCTACCGTTATTCCTCCCGCGGGCCGTCCAATTGCGACGGCGTTTCCATCAAGCCCAATGTCGTCGCGCCGGGCCACCCCATCCGGTCGTCGAAAGTGAACGGAACCTGGGGTTACATGTCCGGCACCTCGATGGCCGCGCCGCACGTGGCTGGCGCGGTGGCCATCCTGCGCCAGAAAAATCCCGACGCCACCGTGGATCAGATCAAGACGGCCCTGCTGGCATCGTCTCATGATTTGGGTAGTCCCGGCAAGGATAATACGTTTGGCTGGGGGATGATCGACATCATGGCAGCCTTGCGAAAACTCGACCAGTTGACCCAACCGTCGCTTCGGGTCGCCGCCATGCCTCACCCGGATATCTATCCCGGCGATACGGTGCATATTTTGGTCACGCTGACTAACGTCGGGGCGACCGCGACTGCCGTCATCGCGCAGTTTTCCCACGCCGACCACGGGATCTCCCTATTGACCGATGTGATCGGTTTCGGCACTATTGCCAAAGATTCCTCCGCGACTGGAAACACGACGTTGGATCTGGTTTTCAACTCATCGCTGGAAATCGGGCAAAGCTATGGCCTGGATATGCAAATCACCGCCTCGGGAGGGTATGACAAAACCGAACGGATCGAATTCTTCATGGGAGACAAAGGGGAACGGCAATGGTTTGACCACGATGCCGGCCGCGTGAAGTTCACCATTTCCAACTATGGGGCGTATGGATTCTACGGGTATAAATCCGGCACCGGCATGGACGGTTCATACATTCCGCTGGGGTATCTGGGATTTCAACTCGACCGCGACACCAACGATATGTATGAGGGCGCCCTGCTGATCGGCACCGGGCCGACCAGAGTCTCCGATTGCGCCCGGAACATCGTCATGGACCCCGACGACGATTTCGCGGTCTTTCCCGATGCTCCGCTGATTGCCTCTGAACCTGGCCGAGTCGCCGATCAGGAAACGGTCTGCCGGTTCGACGACAGCTATGCCGAACATCCGATCGGCCTGACCATCACCCAGAAAACATTCGGCTGGGCGACCGATCCCGACAGCCGCTTCATCATCATGGAATATATTCTCACCAACACCTCCGGCGGGACGGTCAACGGCATCCGTGTCGGGTTGTTCTTCGACTGGGATATCAATATCTACTACCAAAATCATGGCGGTTTTCGGCAGGCGGACAATCTGGGATACCTCTGCTGGTTCAACAACAACACCGCCGATACATCTGATTTCCGGGGGGTAAAAGTGTTAAACCCGGAAGGGTTGACCGGCTATCGAATCTTCCCCCATGATTCGATCGAAAACAGTAATTTCACGGAATATAGGAAGTACGCGGGATTATCCGGAGGGTTCGTCTACGGCACGTTCGGCGGCATGGACGATTTGTCGCACATGACTTCCACCGGGCCGTTCAATCTGACGCCGGGCGAAACCGACACCGCCGTCTTCGCCATCATCGGCGGGCGGACCTGGGATGAATTTATGGAAGCCTCCGTCCAGGCGGAGCAGAAATACGATATCGTGACCGACGTCACCGATGACGGGAAGCCGCCGCTGCCGTTGACGTTTTCCCTGGATCAGAATCATCCCAATCCTTTCAACCCGGCCACGACTATCTCGTTTAGTCTGCCCAAGGCGGCGCATACCCGGCTGGATGTCTATGATATTCTGGGGCGGACGGTGCGGACGCTTCATGACGGGCCGCTTGCGGCCGGGGCATATGCGCTGGTCTGGGACGGCAAGGATGCCGACGGCCATGCTGTCGCCAGCGGGATTTATTTCTACCGCCTGCGGTCAGACGATCACAGCCAGTCCCGCAAGATGATCCTCTTGAAGTGACGCTTGATCGTGTTTGGCCGTGACGTCGCCCGACGTCCCTATTTGTTATGATATAATCGTAGGGGCCGGGTTTCCCGGCCCGTCCTAGTCGCCCCCGTTATAAACGCCTTTCCTGACACGCATTAAATCGGTTATGTTATCGCCGCGGCTGCGCGCCCGGATCGTTGCCTATCTAATTTATGGTCTATACGTCACCCGAAATAAATCGCCATTCTTGACCGCCAAAAACTCCAGCGTGCCGTCGTCATGGAATATCGGCCCGCCCTTGATGACATCATCGTACATCGGCCCCAATTGCCCATCTACGATTACGGTTCCTTTCCCGGATATCTTCGCCCGGTATGCCACATGATTGTAGTCAGGACTATATGTAATTTCACCATCACCCAAGCCTTCATACCCGTAACCATCCAAAACCCCTTTCCCCCCG
This sequence comes from Candidatus Zixiibacteriota bacterium, assembly GCA_028700875.1. Taxonomy (GTDB): domain Bacteria; phylum Zixibacteria; class MSB-5A5; order GN15; family JAAZOE01; genus JAAZOE01. The sequence goes on from JAQVRW010000011.1 coordinate 4,263, forward strand.
CCCGTATTCACTTCCCCGTATGCCACAAATTTCATATTTGGGTAATAGACAAGGGATCCATCGCCAACGTTATCGCACTCCGGCCCCGGAACACCATCCAAAACTACGACCGTTTTCTCCCCCCTCTTGGCTGTATACTGAATGTGTTTGCTGTCGGGGCTAAAATAAACCGATTGCCCAATGGCATCAAATTCCGGGCCAGGTTGGTCGTCAACGATTACCAACTGTTTCTCACCCTTCCAAGCCACGTATGCCAAGCGTTTGCCATCAGGACTCGTGATGGGGAAATCATCACCAATTGCGTCATACTCCAACCCTGGTTGGCCGTCGATGATCGTCATCCATATATTCCCTTTCCTGGCGGCATATTTCGGATGATTCACGTCCATATCATAAATATTAACGTATTTGCCAATCCCGTCAAATTCCGGCCCCGGTTGATTGTCGATTACAACCATCTGTTTGTTTCTTTCCTCCGCGACATATACTAAGTGTGCGCTATCCAGGCTTAACTCCAGGTGATAAATATTATCAAATTGCGGCCCTGAATTTTCGCCTACAATCACCATTTCCGTCCCACTTTGGCAAGCAATATACGCAACATGCGCACCATCCGGGCAAAATGTAAGGTCATAAACATCGTCATATAGCGGTCCGGGCCGGCCGTCCACCACAGCAGTGCATTTCTCGCCATTCCTTCCTATATATGCGAAATGTTTACTATCTGGACTGAATATCGGTTCGTCCATTATGATATCGTCGAATTCCGACCCTGGCACCCCATCCACGATCATCACATACTTATCCCCCGTTTTAACAGAATAACCAAGGCGTTGACCATCGGGGCTAAATCTAAGGCAGCCCGGAACCAATTCATCGAACTCCGGACCTGGTCGACCGTCTGTAACCACCAACCATTTCTCGTCCTTTCGTGCCGCAAAAGCAACATACGTGCGCCTGGGATGGGAACCGATAGAGTTTACATCAATGCTATCATAAATCTGTTTCGGCAAACTGTCGACAGCACACATCCACTTTTTGCCCTTTTTGACAAAAAACATATCGGCCTCTCCCCCTGGGCCGAATATATAGGTGTCGATTTTCTCATCCAAGAGTTCTGGATGGCCGTCAACCAGTAGTCTCCATTGCTTCCCCTTCTTAATGTGGTAATCTATATGATTGCTATATCCGTCGAATTCGGGTAAACATTCTTCATTAAATTGCCGGCTTGGTTGACCATCAATAACTGCGATCCACTTCTTTCCCAGTCTGGCCGCATACGCAGTGCGGGAACCGTCGCTGCTGAACCCAGATAATGCTTTGCGGATTTCGTCGAATTCGGGACCCGGTTGACCATCAATGACAACCTGCCACTTTTTGCCTTTCTTGCCGGCATATGCTACACGGTTTCCATCATTGCCAAATTCGAATGAAACATAAAATGGGGCGTAGTACTGAAAGTCGTGATCAAGCGAATCATACTCCGGCCCAGGTATGCCATCGATGAATACTCTTACCTTATCACCATAATGGCCAACAAATAAAATGTGACGATGGTGCCGGTCATACTCCGGCGGCACGGTATACTCCGGCATGGGGCCAAGGCGTTCTTCATGAAAGGCAAGCGGAAGCGGCGGTTGGTCGGATTGGGCGGAGGCAATCGCGGAAAAGACCAATAACGCAAAAGTAATTATGGCCGCGTGGCGTTTCATCTGGTCACCTCCCTCGATTCAATCTTACCCGTGAACCCCGTGCGCTGCCAAGATGCCTCTATTATATGGACGAATATATCAGGTATTCTGTGCAGCTGCAATACTTTACGGACGTTTCAGGTCCACCACCGTGGCCCCCCAACCACCGCCGGAACCTTCCTCGTGGCGAAATGATACCACCGCCGGATGCTTCTTCAGGATGGAATGGACGATCTCCCGCTGGACGCCGATCCCCTTGCCGTGCACGATCCGCAGAGCATAAATCCCCTTTTCCAGGCAAGCCTCAATATAATCCAAAACGACATCTTTGACCTCCTGCGGCCGGAATTGATGCAAATCCAGCGTGCCGTCGATCGGATACGGGATCGGTTCTTTTTCGTGATCGGTCATATTATGCCGGACTGATTCAAGTCCTTGTGTTCTGGTCGGCGATGGAAACTCAAATAATTCGGGCGGTAGGAAACAGTTGGAAAGGCGGCGGCGGTAACGGTGGGTGACCGCGCCGCCGGGCGTCCGGTCTAATATGGACGCCCTTCGTCATAGCGGTCGGATTCGCCGTAGTCGTCTTCGTAATCCAGATCATCGTCGTCGTCGGCGTCGTCGATGTCGTCATCGATATCATCGTCTATATCGGCCGAGGCCGCTTCCTCGTCTTCCTCGAATTCATCGGCGTCGTATTCCTCGCCATCGTCAAGGACTTCCTCATCCAGAGGCAGCGATTCCCCTCCCTCCATGGCGTCCATGCACTCCGACGAGCAAAAACTCATGCCGTCTTTAAAGAACGGTTGCCCCTCGATCTCTTCGCCGCAAAAATCGCACCGCATAAGCATCCTCAAGTTATGGCTGACGGATCAGCCGGATTTTTTCCACCGGAATAAATATCCAGCCATCGCAAAAGCAAGTCTTTTTTTAGACGCGCGAGACCCCTATAATATTTGATTGTCCCGGAGCTTTTTTATCAGCGTGTCGGCAATTTCTTCAGGAGTTTCACCGGAAATAATTTCCCCCTTCTGCCGGGGAGGCGGATTGAACGCCGCCGTGGTCTTCGAGGCGGAGTTTTTGCCTACCAAAGCCGGGTCGACGCCCAAATCGCCGGCCCCCCACTTGGTGATCGGGGCCTTCTTGGCGGCCATTTTCCCCTTCAGGGAGGGCAACCGGGGCTCGTTGATCTCTTTAACCACCGAAACCACCGCCGGCAAAGCGGTTGCCACGGTGTCGTACCCCTCTTCCGTCGTCCGCTGGAATACCGCCTCGGCGTCGGAAATGGTTTCCGTCTTCCGGACGAAAAGAATCTGCGGCCAATCCAGATGCGCCGCCACCGCCGCCGGCACCTGCGCGGCGTCGTCATCGACCGCCTGCCGCCCGGCCAAAACCAACCCGATATTGCCGAGTTTGGTCACCGCCGCCGCCAAAAGGCGGGCGATCGCCTGCGGATCGGAATCATCAAATGCCGGATCGGCCACCAAAACCGCCTCATCGACGCCGACCGACAGCGCCTGACGCAAGGCCGACTCCGCCCGGTCGCTGCCGACCGTCACGGCGATTACCTTTCCCCCCAGTTTTTCCCGAATCCGCATCGCCTCTTCGATGGCATATTCATCGAAGGGATTGACAATGCCCGGCCCGGAGGGAAGCGTTACCTTGCCCGCCGCCTCATCCACGCGGATCAATTCTATCTCCGGCACCTGCTTGATAATGACTGCAATATTCATGAAACCTCCCGATACATGCGCCTCAAAACCTGGGGGCTGTTCCCGTCCGCCGGGCGCCCGGACTGTCTATGTGGCGGCCTCGTCGGCCTTTTCGTTTTCGGTCATGAAGCCGCGTAGTGCCTCGGCCGCGGCTTCCTGCTCGGCATCCTTCTTGGACGGACCGATGCCGGAGCCGATTTGACGGCCGTTGGTATAGACCACGACAGTAAACGTCTTCTCGTGATCCGGACCGCGTTCGTCGGTCACCTCATACCGGGGCATCCCCTCCCCGCGGCCCTGCAACAGCTCCAGCAGTTCCCCTTTGTAATTCCGGAAAGAATCGTCGGCCTCGATCTTCTCCATCTGTGAGATGATATACCGCCCGATCATCGGCCGGACCGCCCCCAGGCCGCCGTCAAGGTAGAGCGCCCCGATAACGGCCTCCAGACTATCGGCATTGATCGAAACCCGGCTCCGTCCGCCGGCCCGCTCCTCTTCCGGGGAAAGCAGGATATATCTCCCCAAATCCAGCGCCTCGGAGACGCGGAACAGGGTCGTTTCGTTCACCAGCAGCGATTTGAGTTTGGTCAAACCGCCTTCGCTTTTAGTGGGAAATCGACTATAGAGGAATTCGGACACGACCAGCCCCAGCACGGAGTCGCCCAGAAACTCCAGCCGTTCGTTGGAGGGAAGCCAGTCCTTTTCACCCGACCGGGCGAATGACCGATGAGTCAACGCCACCCGCAACAGTTCGCTATTGGCGAAGTGATGCTGGATTTTGTCCTGGAACTCCGCCAGCAGTCGTTCCGACTCCCCCTGCCGGCGGATTCCAAACGCTCTTCTGATCGCATCCCAAAAACTCATTCCCAGCCTACACCGTGTCAGCCGCCGTAAGCACCAGAGTAACGTTGTGGCCGCCGAAACCGAACGAATTGCTGATGCCGCATTTCAGAGCGCGTGCCCGGGCCACGTTGGGAACGTAATCCAGATCGCATTCGGGATCGGGCGTGACCAGATTGATCGTCGGATGCAGGCGGCCTTCCTGGATCGATTTGGCGACCACGATCGCCTCCAACGCCCCGGCGGCCCCCAGCAGATGACCCGTCATCGACTTGGTGGAATTGACCGCCAGCTTATAGGCGTGACCTCCGAATATGGCTTTGATCGCCTTGGTTTCGGCGATATCACCCAGTGGCGTGGACGTCCCGTGGGCGTTGATATAATCGACGTCGGCCGGCTGTAACCCGGCGTCTTTCAAGGATAACTGCATCGCCTTGGCCGCGCCCTGACCATCCGGAAGGGGGGCGGTCATATGGTAGGCGTCGCAGGTCATACCGGCACCGATGATCTCGGCGTAGATGCGCGCGCCCCGAGCCCGGGCCGATTCCAGCGATTCCAAAATCAGAATCCCGGACCCTTCACCCATAATGAACCCATCGCGGTCGCGATCGAAAGGCCGGCTGGCCTTTTCCGGTTCGTCATTGCGGGTGGACAACGCCTTGGCCGCGCAAAAGCCGGCCATAGACAACGGGGTAATCGCCGATTCCGTCCCGCCGGCCATGACCAGGTCCGCCTCGCCCCGCTGAATGATGCGGAAGGCATCGGCGATGGCATGCGCCGAAGACGCGCAGGCCGACACCGTGGCGTAGTTCGGCCCGCGGAAATTGAACCGTATGGCCGCCAGTCCGGCGCTCATGTCCACGATCATCATCGGCACGAAGAACGGCGAGATGCGGCCCGGTCCCCGCTCCAGAAGTATCCGATGCTGTTCTTCCAGTGTTTCAATGCCCCCGATTCCGGAACCAATCACGATGCCGCATCGATCCAAATCCAGCGTCGCCTGATCCAACCCGGCGTCATCATAGGCCATCTGGGCCGCGATCATGCTGTACATTTGATTTCGATCCATCCGCCGCAGAGTCTTCTTGTCGATGTACTTTTCCGGTTCGAGTCCATCGAGTTCGGCGGCGATGGTCGTGGACATCCCCTCGGTCGAAAAACGGGTGATTGTGCGCACCCCGGATTTCCCGGCCAGCAGGTTGGCCCACGTATCGGCCAGCGTGTTTCCCACGGGGGTCAAGGCCCCCATGCCGGTAATTACCACCTTGGTTTTCATCACTAAAGGCAGCCCCGCGGCTACTGCTTGGCGTGCTCTTTAATATAGGCGATGGCGCTGCCGACGGTCTTGAGGTTTTCCGAATCCTTGTCCGAAATCTGCAGATTGAATTCATCCTCCAGGGCCAGCACCAGTTCCGCCTGATCCAGGGAATCCGCTCCGAGATCATCCACGAACGACGCGGCGTCGGTCACCTGCTCCTTCGTCACGTTCAACTTGTCCATTACGATTTCCCTGACTTTTTCCTCGATAGAAGACATTGCGTACTCCTTTTTCTGTTGACCTGATATTTTTTCCGGCATCACGTGAGCATGCCACCATCCACCTGAATGACCTGGCCGGTGATATAATCGGCTTCCGGCGAAGCCAGAAAGGCGACCACCCCGGCCACGTCGGCGGCGGTTCCGGCCCGTTTGAGCGGTATGACGCTCAAGAAAGCCTCCCGCGCCGCTTCCGGCAACTGCTCCGTCATCTGAGTGGCGATATATCCCGGAGCAACGGCATTGACGGTGATGCCTCGCCCGGCCAGTTCTTTGGCCAGCGACTTGGTCAGTCCGATAAGACCGGCCTTGGAGGCGGCGTAGTTGCTCTGGCCCGCATTCCCCATCAAACCGACTACCGAACTTATGTTGATTATTTTCCCCGAACGCGCCTTCATCATCACCCGCGCCGCCGCCTGACTGGCCAAAAACGCCCCTTTCAGGTTGACGCTCATCACCAGGTCCCAGTTCTCCGGCGTCAGCCGAATCGCCAGACCATCGCGGGTAATACCGGCGTTATTCACCAAAATGTCCCATCTTCCGAACGTCTCGACGATCTTCGCCGTCAATTGTTCCACCTCGTCGGGCCGGGTGACGTCACACGGCACGGCGATGGCTTTGTGCCCGGCCGCCTCCAACTCCCGGGCGGTCTGAACGGCGGCATCGGCCATGACATCGGAAATGACCACGGCCGCCCCTAACGAGGCCAGCCGTTCGGCGATCGCCCGCCCGATCCCTCGGGCCGAACCGGTCACCAGGGCAACTTTTCCCTCCAGCGGCTTCATCGTTTTTCTCCCCTCATGCCACCTTGGCCGTGATCTCTTCCAGATCGGCCGGCGTGTCGACGTTATACAAGGCGGCCCCGGGCATCTCCCGCTTGGCCAGCCCGGTCAGCACCTTGCCCGGCCCGATCTCGATCACGGTGTCCACCTGCTCCGACCGGAGGCAGGTCATGATGTCCCGCCACCGCACCGGGGCGGTGATTTGTTCTATCAGCAAACGACGGATATCGGCGGCCTTCTGCGCCGGCTGACCGGTGACGTTGGCCACGATCGGTTGCCGCCCGTCGTGAATGGTTATCTTATTCAAACACTCGGTCATGCCCGGAACGGCCGAAGCCATCAAGGGCGAATGAAACGCCCCGCCGACCTCGAGCATGATCGCCCGCTTGGCGCCGGCTTCCAAAGCCAGCCGGCAGGCTTCCTCCACCGCCGGCCATTCGCCGGAAACGGCGATTTGCAGGGCGGAGTTGATATTGGCCATGCCCACGATCCCTTTGGCCGAGGCCGACCGGCAGACCATGTCCAGTTTCTCCTCCGGCAAGGCCAGAATGGCGGCCATCGTCCCCGGACGATCGAGACAAGCCTGTTCCATCAGCCGGGCGCGCGTACAAACAGCCGTGATGGCATCTTCGAAACTCATCGCGCCGCAGGCCGCCAGCGCGGCGTATTCGCCCAGGCTGTGTCCGGCGGCATAGGCGCAGGGCGGCAGCTTCCCCTCGCCCAGTTCCAGCAGGGCCAGGGAATGGACCAGAATCGCCGGTTGCGTGAACAGCGTTCGCTTGAGCAGTTCCGCCGGACCTTCGAACGATATCCGGGCCAGGTCGTCGCCCACCAGGTCGGACGCCTGACGGTAAAAACCACGGACCCGCTCCGACTTTTCGTACAGCTCCCGGCCCATGCCGACGTACTGCGAAGCCTGCCCCGGAAATAAGTATGCGACTTTACTCATCGTCTCACCAGCGGAACAGCACCGCTCCCCATGTTAATCCGCCGCCGAAGGCGACCCCCAGAACGATGTCGCCTTTCTTGATGCGCCCCTCGCGGACCGCGTGGTCCAGCGCCAGGGGGATCGATGCGGCCGAGGTATTGCCGTACTTTTCGATGTTGAGATAAACTTTGTCCATCGGCAACCCCAGTCGAGCGGCGGTCGCCTTGATAATCCGGATGTTGGCCTGATGCGGCACCAGGAGATCCACCTGGTCGGGAGTCAACCCGGCCTCGGTGATGACTCGAAGTGCGGCGTCCCCCATATGGCGGACGGCGTACTTGAACACCTCGTTTCCCTTCATGTGCAGCTTCGACAGTTTGGGGTCGACGCTGCCGTTGCCGACATACGGCAGATGGGTGCCACCGGCCGGGATATTCAACAACTCATCATAACGGCCGTCGGACTTGATATGGATCGCCAGAATGCCGCTGTCATCGTCCGATTTTCCGATGATGGCCGCTCCGGCGGCATCGCCAAACAGGATGCAGGTGCTGCGATCGGTATAATCGGTGATAGAACTGAGCTTTTCGGCGCCGAACACCAAGATTCTCTTGAACGTGCCGCTGGCGATGTACGCCTGAGCCACTGACAGGCCATGAATAAAACCAGCGCAGGCGGCGACGATATCCATCGTGGCGGCGTTTAACAGGCCCAGTTTCTTCTGAATGATGCACGACATCGACGGCACGCGGAAATCCGGCGTCACCGTCCCGGCGATAACCAGATCTATTTCTTCGGGCGCGACGCCGGCGGAGGCGAAAGCCTCCCGGGCCGCGGCCACGCACATATCGGATGTGTCCTCATCGGGACGAGCGATGTGCCGCTCCATGATGCCGGTCCGGGAGACGATCCATTCATTCGACGTTTCGACTATCTTTTCGAAGTCGTCGTTGGTCAACACCCGTTCAGGAACATATGACCCCAAACCAATGATTTTGGCTCTTATCATTTATTTTCCCTAATTACCCCAGCGTCATCGGCCGTTGCCGATGGTGTCGCCGTTGATATGATAATCGACGGCTGCGGCTTTTCCCTTGTCGCCGGCCGCGAGTTCCGTTTCGATCTTTTGATTCACCTGACTGTGCACCATGTTGCGAGCCACCGTCAGCGCCTGACAGATCGCCTTGCTGGAGGATCCGCCGTGACAGATGATGCAGATGCCGTTGACTCCCAGCAAGGGGGCTCCGCCGTATTCGGAGTAATCGAAGGTGTTCCGCAACCGCCGCAAAAACGGGCTCATCAGCAATGCACCCATCCGCGAGAACAGGTTGGAGGAAACCTGGCGCTTGATTGACGTCGTCAAGAATCCTTCGATCGATTCGGCGAATTTCAGGACGACATTGCCGACAAAACCGTCGGACACCACAACATCCACCTTGCCCATCAGGATATCCCGGCCCTCGATATTGCCGACAAAATTCAGCGCCGGATTGGCCGCCAGAAGAGGGAAAGTTTCAAGGGTCAACTCGTTACCCTTGCCTTTTTCCTCGCCAATGGACAGCAGCCCGACGCGCGGATGGTCATTGCCGAAAAGATGGCTCGACACGATCGTCCCCATGATGGCAAACTGATAGAGATTCAGCGGCTTGCAATCGGAATTGGCGCCGACGTCCAAAAGCACCGTCCAGCGTTTATCGATGGAAGGAAAGAAAGAGGCAATGGCCGGCCGCTTCACTTCCTGGAGACGCCCCAAATTCAACATGGCCGTTCCCATGACCGCGCCGGTATTGCCCGGCGACACCACCGCGTCCACGATGCCTTCTTTGTGCAGCCGGACCGCCTCGGCGATGGACGTGTTGCGCCGTCGCACGGCGTCGGCCGGCGAATCGGTCATCTTCACCTCTTCGTCGGCATGATGCATCTCGATCGTGGCGGGAACGTCCCGGCACTTCTTCAATTCGGCGGCGATCGCTTTGCTACGGCCGACCAAAACGATCTTTGTATCCGGCCCGAATTCCCGGGCCGCGGTAATCGCGCCGCTGACGACGTTGCCCGGGCCGTTGTCGGTCCCCATGACATCCAACGCCAGCGTCACTATGTTCTTTCCCGGCATAGGCGTGTCGAAAGCAAAAAGCGTCACTTCGATGCGACGACTTCCGCTCCCTTATAGTATCCGCAATTGGGACAAATATGATGGGCCAGTTTCGGCTGATGACAGTGATCGCATTCGTTCACGGTCGGCGCGGTCAGAGTCCAATGGGTGCGGCGGCGACGCCCTCGGGCGCGTGAGTGTCTCCTCTTGGGAAGTGGCATGATGTCTCCTTCTGTGTCAGTCTAGTGGCGTCTGTCTATTTCAACAGGTCGCGGAGCCCGTCCCAACGGGGATCGGTTGTCTCCATCGTACAATTACATTGCTGCTCGTTGCGGTTCGTCCCACAATACGGGCACAACCCCCGGCATGTTTCCCGACACAACGGTTTCAGCGGAATCTCCAGGAGGATCGCTTCGCGCACCCGATCGGTGATGTCCACCGGCGAAGTACCGAACGGCACGACCACCGCCGTGTCCGGTAATTCGTCTCTCCGCACCTCCGCGCTTCCGGCTGCCTCCACAATCGAAAAGTCGATTTCCCCTTGCAACGTCACCGGATACGGCTCCAGACAACGGGAACATTCCAAGTGGGCGGCGCAGACGACACTACCGGTGCAATAATAGACGTTCTCGCTCCGAGCAATGTCCATCTCCACCCGGGCAATACCGGTAACAGCCACGCCCGGAACGTTAACGTCCAACCGGGAGGCGTCATCTTCTAATGTCACGCGAGCCGGGAAATCCGTAAGGGCCCGCAAATCGAGCATCATAGCACACCAAACTATGTTATGAGGACTCCCCTGTCAAGCACTTTCTCTATACCAAATCTATTGCGGCATAGGGATTTACCATAACTCCCGGCAGTGCTTCCCCGGCTTTCCGTGGCCCCTTTTCGATACCTTTTCCACCGAAGCCGCCAACAGGAAATCGCCCTCCTGCAAAGGAAATGTCCGGGCGGTCTCTTTTGTTCCCGTGGAAAACCTTTCCAAAAGCAGGCGTTACCCGGTGAATTCCCTTCCTTATTACGAAGGGACTGTCGGCCACCGGCGAAGAGCTCATTTCCGAGTATCCTGAACGCCGACACATAGCCGACCCAGATTTTTTCTTGACCATTTACGATTATTGGGTAGCTTTAGTGTGGATAAGCTTAATTCCATCGCGGCGGCCATAGGAATGATACAAAGATTTACTATTCTCGCAATTTCGGTTTTGCTGTTCACCGTTTCTCAGACAAATGCCACCCCTATGCGGCTAATCGGGGCACTGCGGGGCGATAGTCTCGGAGACCAATTGGGGAATAATTGTGAAGGGATTGGGGATGTTAACGGCGACGGATATAATGATTTCTTAATGACCGTCCGGCGCAACGTCCCCGGTGCGGGGGAACTGCGGCTTTATCTTGGCGGCACACATCCTTTTAATAACCCACCTGCGGTGATTTGGCCCAATATTCCGCTCTTTGGAAACGGGTACGGGTATTCGCCATTTAATATCGGTGATGTCGATTGTGACGGAGTTAATGACTTCATTTGTGGCTTCGGTCCCTATGACACCGATACCCTTAAATTAATCTCTGGACTCAAGGACTTGAATCAGGGAAACGAACATATTATCCATGTAGATGATCGCGGTTTCAGAACACATATCGGTGGCGGCGGGGATAATAACCATGACGGACGGCTTGAGTTCTGGGTAAACTGGGGTGAAACGATCCTCAATGGCTATATCGGTTGTGATTTGCTGGATATGATCATTGACTACCACATCTCTTGGACGATGGCTCCAGGTTATCACTACTCTGTTTTGGGTAGGGAAATTTGTACCACTTGTGACCTAAACGGAGATTCGATTCCCGAAATTATTTATGGTCAGCCAGCCGACCTGGCCGCTTACCCGGGCCGCGTTTGCATAATCTGGGGCGGGTCGAATTTATCGACCTCACCGGACTTGACCTTCTACGCACCAACGCTGGAAGCACAGGGGAAACAATTCGGTACGGATATTGCTTGTTTGAGTGATATCAGTGGCGATGGTATAGATGATCTTTGGGTCAGCCAAGGGACGAGAAACTACATCTATTTCGGCGGTCAACCGTTTGATACGATCCCGGATATTGCCTTGGATTGGCCCAACATGTATGCGGACGTGGAGAATGTCGGGGATATTAACAATGACGGTTGGAACGACGTCATGCTGGTCGCCAGTGCGGATTTAGGGAGTTACATATCGTACATTTATTGTTACCCGGGAATGGACACATTGGTTGATGTAGTCTACCGTGATTACGATTTCGAGTCGTATCTTCCCGGAGTTGTCGCCTATCAGGTTGGGCGGGATCACTCCTGGGCAGGTGACATAGACGGCGATGGCATCGATGACATCCTGATCGGTATGCGGGACGCGGGGACGGATGAAGGGACCAGAGGACTTCAATTGGCCCAGGCAGGTTGGAATAAAAATCCATCTGAGGTGACGGACGACGCTCAAGAAATCCCGATTCCAGAACTCAAATTGGAACAGAACCAGCCCAACCCTTTCAATTCATCAACGACGATACGATTCTTCCTTCGACGGTCGGGTTATACTGAATTAAAGATATACAACCTGTTGGGAGAGGTTGTGGCCGTGCCCATTCATCAGGTTCTTTCTGCCGGGGATCACCAGGTCATATGGAATGGCAGTGATGCGAATAACAAATGCACTCCGAGTGGCATATACATCTACGAGTTAAAATCCTCGAATCAAACGAAAACCAAGAAGATGACCCTATTGAAATAGCAGAATGCTTAGCCAAGGATGGAATATTATGTCATTACGATTAACTGTCGTCCGTTTATTGCCTTATGTATTTGGTTACCTATGTCTGATTGCCTCGATGGACGCGAAGGCAGGTAAATTTCCGATTTTGGTTTATCACGACCCCGTAACCGTGCACTATTTTTGGGATTCAACGCACCTGGCTGATTCGCTTGCCCATCGGTATTTTTCGGAAATGCAGGATTTTGGAATTAATATAGTCATAGGTGAGACGGTTTCTCATACTGCGACACTTTGTGATACCTTCGGTATTGAACTGACCCCTTATAATTGGATTGTTGACGCTGGAGCACCAAATAGACTGACACCAATTGCTGACGTGAAACCATACTATCTGCAAACTTTTGTTTCAAATGGACGTTGGTTTCAGATGGAGGCAGAAGTAGACCAAGACCTTTCCAAAGGTTACGCATTTTCTGATTTAACTTCGGATACGACGACTGGGGCAAATGCCTTAGAATATGGCTTCCGTTATGCTTCGCCCACACTTCATTCACCGGGTTACTTGTTCAGGCAAATCGATACCATCAATTACAAGGATTGGAATGCCAGTGGTGCACCCGTGCGTGAAGATGCACGCGGTTATGTTATTGATTCCCTACTGTATTCACAGGATTCTTTGCGATATGCGAAATCCTGCTTCATCATGCGATACGATAGCGCTTCAAACGATACTTCAGTAATAGCCCAAATACGCGTGATTAACCCTGGCAACTACTGGCCGCATCGCCTTGTTACAATACGCAATAATGAATGGTTTGTCGACGATTCAGGGGTTGCGCATTATCAAGGTGATATTGTGCATTATCCGCGGTTTGATATTGGACTTAATACATGGGTCGATAGTGTCGGCTTTATTGATGCGACGGGAGATGCGATAGGGATGGGATTGGTATATAAATCCATAAGAGATATCCGACCGTCAGATTTTGGGGCGAGAGGGCTGTGGGATACCTTATATGCTATATATCCTTGGTATTATAACAAACATCTCGTATGGTGGTATGGGAATGCAAGACTTGATATAGACAGATTCTATCTTACGAACGAAACGTCGCGAATATTTAGAGATCGTCTTGATAATACGGCACAAAGAAACGATATGCGTGATAATATAGATGATATGTATGATACTCTTGGTATTGATTCATCCTTGGCTGATATAATTAAGTTCTGGTATGTCAGGGACGAACCGTACAACGGGACATATTATCCCCTTCGGCATGCACGTGAATTGCTAAAGGCCTCCCAAAATAATCCGGGTGTCGAACTACGTGCAGCCCGTGATTCGGATGATCCAAGTGAGCATTGTTTGGAAATATTGAGCGGAATCGCCTATTGCCCGGAAACAATGGCGGAGGTGGAGAGCTTTTTCGGGCATTGTGATGTTAAGCATTACTCCAATGCAGATACGTCAGATATTGATAATCCTCAATATTGGTGGGATAAATCGATTGCGGATCTGGCAATTCAAAGGCAAAAGGCAGCGGATGCGGGGTTGAAGTTCTTTCCAATAGTGTATCCTGGTTCAGGATACGATCACGACACACTCCGACATGTACGAATTGCCACGAGAAGGGAACCGTTCGGAAACGATATTAAATGTCAGGCATTCCTATGTGTCGCCTACGGTGCTGATGGAATTGCTTACTATCCATATATATCTTATGGCCCTGCTCCAGGGGCGGCGCCTGAATCGATGTATCAGGAAATGTTCAGGTTAGGGACTCAAGATAAAAGTGCAACCTGCCCTGAGTACCCTGATGATTCGGTGACGTGGGATGCGCGATCATTTATCATTGCCAATCAATCGACAGGGATATTCTATAAGGTAAATGACTCATCAACGGGATATAAGTGGGATGCGGCCAAACAAGTACATGGTGTATTGAATAGGCTCGCCGACACATTAAATGGACGTGTATTTGTCAGCGCTGATCAATGGAACCAGCTCACGGGTGGACCTTTCAAGTACATAACAAGTCAGGAATACGGTGATACGGCCGCCTTTGTCCAATGGTCAGAATTTACGTCGGATGGAACTCCCTACTATATGCTTATAAATCGGCGCACTTGGCCGGGGCCAGAAGCATGTCAATGTCCGGACAGTCTTTCTGATGCTCAACACGTTTATTTCGCACTCGATGCAGGTCCCAGCGGGGATGTATGGGCATATGATATTTGCACGAATGATAGTCTTCTTCTTATTGACAGTGCGGGATATAAAACAGGCGTAATCTATTTGCCGCCCGGGGAAGCAGCTATTTTCCGGCTCAAGGATACAAGATATAATTGGAAAGGCTCCTTTGCAGGTACAGATCATTTCCCAGAAGGTGGAACGCACTATCTAAGCGGGGATATTACCATAGATTCGGGGAGTACGTTTACAATTGGTCGAGGGGCGACTTTAAAAGCTATCGCCAATACAGACAGTTGTGCCGCTGGCACAAATACCACCAAGACGGAGCTGATCGTCAAAGGCCACCTGCGGGCGATTGGCACTTCGTCCGATAGTGTAAGGTTCAACGCGACTACGGATACGACCGCCGCGTGGTATGGTATTCGCGTTATTGACAGCGGTTCCGCGGATATCCGTTATACCGAAATTAGGAATGCCTATATTGGGTACGAGAACACCAGCACTAACGCTTCGGACGTCGATACCCTTCAGTATGTGGGATTTTCTAAATGCAGACCCAAGGGAGCGGTCATAGCCAAAAACAACATGGCCGTTTCGAACATCACCGTTACCAGCGACCGGAAGACTGCAGAGGGGATTCACGTCGATTCCGCATTCTATGGGACGATTGCGAACTGCACATTTAACTACGTCAAATACGCGGTCGAAGTTGACCATAGCAGCCCAAGGTTGAGCCAATTGTACTTTAATCAATGTATCAATGGCATACGGGTCGACAACTATAGCGTTTCGGACACGGTCAGAATCGACCACTGCAGTTTTGATAATTACGATTCTTCGGTGACGGTTGACTTCCTGGTCGGGCAAAACCGTGCAAAGGTGAAGATCGACTCGTGCAGTTTCCAGTATGTGACTGGTCCGTATGTAATCCTGAACATCTATGACCAATCGTATGTCCGCGTCCGCCACACTGATTTCACGCTCTCATTGTGGTACATGGGTGCTATAGCGGCGTATACAAATGGACAGAATACGGATTTGGGAGGACTGACAGACTGGGGGTATAACTACTTCGAACAGTTCAAGACGCCCGGATACTGTGTCTATAACAGCAGCACGACCTGTTCCACGAATGTTCACTATTGCTGTTATTTTGATGGTGACCCGTTTTATTATTATTTTCATGGGCCTGTAGCTTACTACTCTGATACTTCATGGTATAATTCATGCGTACGCAATTTCCCAAAGAACAGAGTGGGTGATGAAGTTTCGCGGGATACGGAGGTGGTTTCGTTCAAAATGTCCCAGAATCATCCCAACCCGTTCAACCCGACGACGACAATCGCCTATAGCATCCCCGAAGCATGTGATGTTAAGGTCATGGTATATAACGTTCTTGGTCAGGTGGTCACCACTTTGGTCGATGAGCATAAAGCGCCGGGTGAGTATGCAGTCACCTGGGACGGCAACGACGCCGACGGACGGCCTGTGGCATCGGGGATGTATTTCTATCAAATGAGGGCCGGTCAATACACGTC
>JAQVRW010000238.1 GCA_028700875.1 Candidatus Zixiibacteriota bacterium
GGCGGTGGGGAACCCCGGCCGATGTGAGCATCGGCCGGGAACAGAAGGTTTTTCAACACGCCCCAAGGGGTGGGGGAACCGAGCGGGAACTATGCGAGAAACGCAGACGTTTTCTATTGACAATCTCGCTGGAGGGGTGAATCTTTCGCCTTTACCGGAGGTAGGCGGAGAGCCATCGGCGGAATTGTCCAAGGGGATGCGGTTCAATGATTTATAAAATCGTGGTAGAAAAGAAAGACCGGCAATATGACGTCACCGGCCTTCACCTGGTCAGCCAGATCGAACTGCTTGATATTCATGATGTCGAAGCGGCCAGGTTCGCCTATGCCTACTACCTGAAATCCGACCAGTTGATTCCATCCGCGGTCTATGATATAGCGGGACGATTGCTGGCCGATCCGGTCACGGAAACATTCCATGTCGAAGTCATCGACGGCGCCCCACGCAATCAATTGACCCCGCGGATACATGAACTGGAGATCGCCCTCAACCACGGCGTGACCGACGCCACGGCTTCGCAGGTGCTGACGGCGGTGCGGCAGATGGGGTTCGATTGCGCGGCGGTGAAACTGACCCGGCTGTATGCACTGGAAGGGGACATCACCGCCGATCAATTGTCGCAGATCGCCCGTAAACTGCTGTTCAATCCGGTTATCGAACATATCGTGGAAAAAGGGGAGCAGCCGTTTATCACGATCGTGCAGGAGGAGCCGCGTCTGGAGATGTTGCCGGTGGGGAAGATGTCGGACGAGGAGCTGATGGCATTGAGCCATAACCGGCTCTGGCTCAACTTGAAAGAGATGCGCACCATCCGGGATTATTATGCGGCGGCTGGCCGCGACGCCACCGACGTGGAGATCGAGACGCTGGCGCAAACCTGGTCGGAGCATTGCAGTCATAAGGTGTTCCGGGCGCGGCTGGTGATTGACGGCCAACCCCGCGAATCATTCATCAAGCGGATAAAAAAGGTCACGACCACATTAAACAAGCCGTGGTGCCTGTCGACGTTCGTGGACAACTCCGGGGTGATCGAATTCGACGACAATTGGGGAGTCTGCTTCAAGGTCGAGACGCATAACAAACCTTCGAGCATCGAGCCGTTCGGCGGGGCGCATACGGGGGCCGGCGGCGTGATCCGCGATATCATGGGGACAGGGTTGGGGGCCAAGCCGGTGGCCAACACAGATGTGCTGTGTTTCGCCCCACCCGACATGGACTGGAAGGATATTCCCTCGGGTCTGCTGCATCCCAAGCGGGTCATGCAGCAGGTGGTAGCAGGAATCGAGGATTACGGCAACAAGATGGGGATCCCCACGGTCAACGGCGGGGTTTGTTTTTCGGAGCGGTTCCTCGGCGTGCCGTTAGTGTATGCCGGTTCGGTGGGAGTGATCGAAAAAGACTGCGCGTTAAAAGGGCAACCGCGGCCGGGAGATCGGATCGTGTTGATCGGCGGGTTGACCGGGCGCGACGGCATCCATGGCGCGACGTTTTCTTCCGGTGAACTGACGCATATGTCGGAGACGATATCCTCCCAGTCGGTGCAGATCGGCCATCCTTTGGTGCAGAAAAAGGCGCTGGATGCGCTGCTGGATTTAAAACAGGAACGGCTGTTCCATGCGGTCACCGACTGCGGCGGGGGAGGGTTGTCGTCATCGGTGGGCGAGATGGGTAATCCGGGAGGCGTGACGGTCGAGCTGTCGCACGTGCCGCTCAAGTATCCGTTGCCTTTCGTGAGCGAATACTGGATTTCGGAATCGCAGGAGCGGATGCTTTTTGCGGTGCCGTCCGAGAACATGGACTTGTTCAGGGAAATCTGTCGCCGTCACGACGTCGTGATGGCCGATATCGGGCAGTTCACCGACAACGGCAAGCTGACGTTGCGGTTCAAGGACAAAGACGTGGCCGTGCTGGATATGGAATTCCTGCATGAAGGTTGCCCGCATCGAGAATATGATTTGAAAAACCCGACTTCGGCTCTGCGTCCGGAGCAGTTCTTGCCGCCGCCGACGGCGGATGCGCTGACCGAAGGGTTGTTGAAGACGCTGGCCCATCTCGATGTTTGCAGCAAGGAGCCGGTGGCGCGGGTGTATGATCACGAAGTGCAGGGCAAGACGCTGGTCAAGCCGTACATGGGGGGTAAACAGCGCGGGCCATCCGATGGCGCGGTGCTCAAACCGATTTACGATTCCAACCACGGGGTGATCATCGCCAACGGCATCAACGTCCGTTACGGCCTGATCGATCCCTATCGGATGGGGTTGTCGGTAGTGGATGAAGCGGTGCGTCAGGTGGTGGCGCTGGGCGGGTCGATCGATTATACGGCGATTCTGGACAATTTCTCACTGCCCAGTCCGGAAAACCTCCAGACCGTGCTGGACTTGAACCGCGTGGTCGATGGGTTGTGCGAGGCGGCCATGGCCTATGGCTTGCCGATCATATCGGGCAAAGACAGTTTCTACAACCAGTTCCAGACGGACAACGGCGCGGTGATCGCCGTGCCGCCGGTGCTGCTGGTGTCGTCGATCTGCGTGATCGATGATGTCGACAAGGTCATTCCCAACTATATCTATTCGCCGCAGGGGCGGCTGTATATCGTCGGCCTGACGCGGGACGAGCTGGAAGCGAGCTGCTATTTTGCCCAGACCGGGCAGAGTGGAACATCGATTCCGACGGTTGACCTGGACATCAACAAGAACGTCTATGGCCGGCTGCATCGCGCTATGCGCGACGGTTTGGTCATGACGGCGCATGATTGTTCCGACGGCGGTCTGGCGGTGGCGGCGGCGGAACTGGTGATCGGAAGCGACTACGGTCTGGAGATCGATCTCGCCCGAATTCCATACGAAGGCCGAAAGCGGCCCGATTTCGTGCTCTTCTCCGAGTCCAACGGCCGCCTGCTGGTGGTTGTCGATGCGGCATCGGCTTCCGCGTTTGAGGCGACGATGGCGGGAGTTCCCTGCGCGCAGATAGGAAGCATCATTCCACGCAACGAGTTGGTTATCACCGACGGCGGCAAGAAATTGCTGTCGTTGTCGGGCGAAAAGTTATACGCGGCGTGGCATGCACCGATCGCCGCGATCATATAGAACGTTTGAGGAGGATCTGACGTGGCCAGGCCGAAAGCATTGATTGTCTTTGCACCGGGGACTAACTGCGACGAAGAAGCGCTGTACTGTTTCCAGAAGGCCGGGGCGCACGCCGACCGGGTGTTGGTCAGCGACCTGTTCGAAAGCCAGGTGGATTACCGCGAGTATCAGATACTGGCTTTTCCCGGCGGGTTCTCCTACGGCGACTGTATCGCGGCGGGACGTATCCTGGCCAATTATCTGGAAACCCAGTTGGCCGATCTGGTGCGGGAGTTCGTGGAGAAGGACAAGCTGGTCATCGGCATCTGCAACGGGTTCCAGACGCTGGCCCGGTTGGGAGTGTTCAATGCAGACGTGGGCAGGATTACGCTGGAGCGGAACGAATCGCTCAAGTTCGAATGCCGCTGGGTGCGGATGCGGGTGCCGGATAACGCCGATACGATATTCGTCCGCGGCATCACCGATATCTGGATGCCGATCGGGCACGGCGAGGGGCGGGTGCTGGCCAGTAGCCCGGCAGTGATCGACAGCCTGATGGCCGACGGCCGGGTGGCGTTGCAGTATGCGCCGCATTACAACGACGGGGAACCGTTGTATCCCGAAAACCCCAATGGCTCCGAGCGGGCCATAGCGGGGCTGACCGACACCACCAAGCGAATTTTCGGTCTGATGCCTCATCCGGAACGTTTTCTCACCGCCGGACACTGTTTCGTCAGGTTGGGAACGCATCCGAAGATTCCGGCGAACGCGACGTTGGGAATGAAAGTCTTCCAAAACGCAGTCGGGTATTTTTCGTAGTACGTCACGGCCGTACGGAATACGGCCGTCGCCTACCATGATCGCATCTCCCCCCCATGGTTAGAGCCACATATGCCGGACGCAAAACATCGCGGGCGGTTCGCGAACCGCCCCAACGGGATCGTGGGAGGATTCGAACGGCGAGGCCATGGATTATTTCAAGTGGAACATCGCGTCCCGCCATAAGGGGCATGTTGAAAAAGTCTCCGCCGTCGTTACGGGGAGCTCCTTGTGTAACACGGCAACCTCTATCTTCATAGAGGCATTTAGATCGCCACGACCGCCTTCGGCGGTCTCGCGATGACGATTTTGGGGTTTTTCAACACTCCTTAAGCTACGGGGCACCGGGCCGATTATCGTCGTATAGCGTACATAGCATTTACTGCACGTGGAAGGTGGTGGAATTCGAACGGCCGTAATCATCGACGCACATGAGGCGATGATTTCCGGGGTGCGGTTTATAGAAGAGGCGGCTTTCATCGAGGGCCGTCGAAAAGAGTTCATCATCCAGAAACCAGAATAACCGGCGGTTGTCGGCGGCGGCGGAGGCCTCGAACAAAATCTTCTGGAAATCGAGCGGGACGCCGGAGCGGAGGATATAGACGGCGTTGTTTTCGGGCGAGGTGATGACCGGGGCCTCGCCGGCAAGCATTCCCCGGCATTGCGGGTTGTGGGCCGGGATGAGGCTGACGATTCCTTTGGCCCCCAGCCAGGCGGCCAGACGCGGCGGCCAGTCTTCGTAGATTTTCGCCTGCGCATGTTTTCCCGAGGAGCACCAGCGGCAGACCTGTTACCCGGTGCGCGTGTCCACCAGTATTTTCCGATGCACCGCGCACGGTTCCATCGGGGATACGCCGGGGATATACTGCTCGAGTATCCGTTCGGGGCAGTCATCGCCGGCGACACGGCCGCTGACGGCGCAGACCTCCCGAGAGGAGATCGTGCGCGGCGGGCGGAACCATTCTTTGTCGCCGTCGATACAGAGTTGGGAAAATATGTCCAGCATGAGCGGGGCGGCGATTTCTGCGCCGACGATGGCGATGGACCCTTCGGCCGAAAAATTCCCCGCCCAGACCCCCACCGTATACTCCGGGTTGTATCCAATCGCCCAGGCATCTTTGCGGCCGTACGACGTCCCTGTTTTCCAGGCGACTTTCGGCATGTCGGGGGTGAATTCCCAACTGGCCGGGAGATCGGGACGCTTCAATTCGGTCAACAACTCGGTGACAAGATAGCAGGCCTCGGGAGTCAG
>JAQVRW010000239.1 GCA_028700875.1 Candidatus Zixiibacteriota bacterium
CGGCTGCGCAAGAAATATCAGACCGATGAGGCGGGGTTGTTGGAAAAACTGGAGGAATTGCGGGATTTCTCCGGCGGGGCGGGTGACTATGAGACGCTGATCAAAAACCTTACCCGGCAGGTGGCGGAAACAAGAACGGCCTATCATGAGGCGGCCTTGATCATCTCCAAGAAGCGCCGTCAGGCGGCAGCACAACTGGAAAAGAAAGTCGAGCGGGAATTGGCCGACCTGGCCATGGAGAAAACCCGATTCCGGATCGATTTTGTTACCGAGCATGATGACGACGGTTTCGACCTCGACGGCGAGACGGTCAAAGCCTGGCCGCATGGCTTGGAAAACGCCGAATTTCTGATCGCCGCCAACCCGAATGAACCGTTGCGGCCTCTGGTCAAAGTGGCGTCCGGCGGCGAAATGTCCCGGATCATGCTGGCGCTGTTGACCGTCAGCGCGGGCAAATATAAATTGCCGACGATCATCTTCGACGAGATCGACACCGGGATCGGCGGCCGGACGGCGTTCAAGCTGGCCGACAAACTGAAAGAGTTATCTTCGCGCCATCAAGTCATCACCATCAGCCATCTTCCGGCCATCGCCGCGGTCGCCGACCATCACCTGGCGGTCGAGAAACGGCTGAAAGCGGGACGCAACCTGATCACGGTCCGGGAGGTCTCCGGGGCCGAATCCAAAAAAGAATTAGCCCGGATGGCCGGTAAAGAATAGCGGCATCGGTGCCGATGTGGTTTCGAACCCACGGGAAACAAACGGAACGACGTGTCCGATTTTATGCAACTTTTCGGGGTCTGCCCCCTTATTAGGGGTTGAATAAATCCACAAGCGGCTGGTATATGAGAAAGAACGGGTATATGAAGGATGATGATGCCGTGTTGATGCACCAGCTCAAACGGGGGCGGGTCAAGGCTCTTTCGGGGCTGGTGGAAAAGTACAAGAAGCAGGCGTACTACCTGGCGTTGGGGATGGTCGGCAATTCCGACGACGCGTTCGACATTTCGCAGGAGGCGTTTTTGCGGGTGTATCAGTCGGCGCGGACGTTCGACGACAAGCAACCGTTCTTCCCCTGGTTCTATGCCATCGTGGCCAACCTCTGTCGGAATTTGTTAAAGAAGCGGCAGACGGTGGACAATCGCCAGGTGGATATCGATGACGTGGGCCATCTGCTGGCCGGCAGCGCCACGCCGGAGACGGAGCTTTTGGAGCGCGAAGACAAACGGAAGCTGTTCCGGGCGATGCGCAAGCTGGCGTTCGCCGACCGGGAGATCATCAACCTGAACCATTTCCGGATGATGAGTTATGATGAAATAGCGAGTGTCTTGGATATCCCGAAAGGGACGGTAATGTCGCGGCTGTATTATGCCAGAAGACGGCTGGCCGAATTAATGGAAGAGGACGAGCGCCATGCGATGCGACGAGATTAGAGAACTTCTGGCAGGGTACCAGGACGGCGAGCTTGATGCGGCGCAGACGGCGCAGGTCAGAGAACATCTGGCCGGGTGCGAATCGTGCCGCGCGGAGCTGGCCCGCCTGGAAAGGGTCAAGGAGGTTGCTTCGAAGGTGCAATATAAAGACTTGCCTCTGGAGATTTGGGAAGGGTACTGGCAGGGAGTGTATCGGCGGATCGAACGGGGCTTGGGGTGGGTCTTCGCTTCATTCGGCGCGGTGGTCCTGATCTGTTTCGGTCTGTTCCACCTGATACGGGATTTCTTCCTTCGCCCGGAGGTTTCGATCTTCGCCAAATTGGGCGTGGCCGGACTGATCGCGGGCGGCGCATTTTTGTTGGTTTCGTTGATCCGGGAACGTATGTTTGCTTACTATCGGGAACGGTATCGGGAGGTCCAGCGATGATCCTGACGACATCAGATGATATTCCGGGTAAACGCCGGGTCAAGACTCTGGGACTGGTGAAAGGCAATACGATCCGCGCCACGCATCTTGGGCGTGATATCCTGGCTTTCCTGCGCAATTTGATTGGGGGCGAAATCACCGACTATACCAAGATTCTGGCCGAGGCCCGGGAGCAATCGATCGACCGGATGATAGCCGAGGCGGAGAAACTGGGGGCCGATGCCGTGGTCGGTGTCCGGTTCGTCACGACTGAAATGATGCAGGGGGCGGCGGAGCTTCTGTGCTACGGCACGGCGGTCAAGATCGAAGACGAATAGGCTGTCTCATAATTGGTAAAGGACCAGGTTGCATCAGATTTGATTTTCTTTCAATGGAGGCGTAATGCCGTTCATGTTATATGACGCTGCACAGGAAACTAATTGTCGCTTGTATACATTTATTAAAAACATCCAAATCGCCGGTAAATGGGGACCGTTGGCGTCATTTGTGGGAAAGCAGGACACCTCTCAGAAAACGTATCTTACTTAAATGGCATGCCAAAGCAAGCGACATCGTAAAGGAAACTCCGGGCGCCAAAGAAACGCAGGAAATCATTATCGACCTCAAACCCAACGTTCAGCGGAACGTATCGCTGTATCGATTATGTGATATTCGGGGTTACTCATACGAAGATTGGACACCAATTGCCATATTATTCGAGACAATGTACTCTGATAGATCTGAACCGGACCCCGATCGTTTTAAAAACCAATTTAGATATGCGCAACCTCAAGAATCGCGTGTTTGTGAATTCCTTTATCTTCAGGGTGGAATAACTACTGGAACTTGGAATTGGGGAATGGTTGGCAGAGTCAACGGCGCGTTATTGTGGGAAAACGCATTCACCTATTTGGTTGGCGAACTCGGGAAGGTTATGAAGCCTATTTCCCCAGCCTGAAGGCTGGGGTACCCGGTTCTTTTCTGTCATTCGAAAGGATATGATTTGCCATAAACACGCTTCAAAAACGCATACTTTGGATGCATTTTGTACTTTCTTGATGACAGAACGGCATAGGTCATCATAGCTCCAAAACCAGTAGGAAAAAGAAATAACAAGCGGTTGCCAAACAAACAAATGGCTTGCACCCAATGACCACTAAATCCAAAAATGGCCGCAACACCTATATGAATAAACCACTCAATTTTGGGCGAATCAAAGAGCCTGTTGAATCCAAACACTAATAAGCGAATGTAGAAGAACCAGTTAAAAATACCGGCAATTATTCCAGCCCCGATTGCCGCAAGCATGGCTTCCCACCAACCAATCAAGCCTTGTGCCCAGAAAACTGAAGATACCATTAACGCAATGCCGGAAAAGTTAATTGGAAACTGATACCAGTGCTCTATTTCATATTTCTCAAGCATATCTGTATATGGATTTGACATGGAATACACATTTCGTTCCGCAGTTTTCCAGGCAGTGATTTGGATCTCATGGCTATTCCGGTCATTTGAGGATATGGGTTCCATTATGACCATTTTTTCTTATTGCCTAGAATGACAAGTGCACTTGGCCCGCTGTCTAATAATCCACTGCCTGCCCCCTGCCAGGGGTTTCATGCGCATTCATGAGACCGGGATATGTGTCCAGGCCCCCCATATTATCATTGGCTCTACATCATCATGATCGCGGAGACGATGATTTGCGCCAGCAATATTTTTGACACCATCGCCGCCGGGTACACGGTCGCATACCAGACGTTGGGCAGTTCGTTCTCGGCTTGCTGATTGGCATAGGCCAATACCGCCGGTTGAGTCTGGATGCCGGCCATCATCCCCATCACCGCCGCCATCGGCAAC
Organism: Candidatus Zixiibacteriota bacterium; assembly: GCA_028700875.1. Classification (GTDB taxonomy): domain Bacteria; phylum Zixibacteria; class MSB-5A5; order GN15; family JAAZOE01; genus JAAZOE01. The sequence continues at coordinate 3,700 of JAQVRW010000239.1, forward strand.
CGCAGATACCGTATGCCGATCATGATGACCGCGATGGTCACCGTGGTGGTGATGACCGCCCCGGCCAGGATCAGTCCCCAACCGCCGGCGTGAAACGTTTCCAATAACCCCCCGCCTGCCTTGGTGCCGATGGCGGCCAGGAAGAACACGAGACCCACCTGGCGCAACACCAGGTTGGCGTTGTACGGAATTTCCCACACGATCGGCCCGGTCCGTTCCAGCCGACCCAGAATCAACCCGGCGATAAGCGGTCCGCCGGCAAACCCGAGTTTGAAAGTCATCCCGTGCGACAACGGGATCGGAATCATTCCCAGAAAAACGCCCAGCACGATGCCCAACGACAACGACAGGTAATCCGTTTCGGAAATCGCCCGGACCGAATCGCCGAAATATTTGGTCACCCGCTCCATGTTGCTTCTGGGGGTCACCACCCGAATTCTGTCCCCCAGCTCCAGCATGGTATTCGGTGTGGGCACGAAATCGACATCTCCCCGCCGCAGGCGGGTGATGGTGGCGTGCAACTGGGTTTGCAGCTTCAACTCGCCGATGGTCTTGCCGACCAGTTCCTTGTTGGAAACGAAGATCCGCCGGTAACTGATACCGTCGTGTCCCTCCGGGATATGATCCGGCATCTGCTCGCCAAACAGCAGCTGCGCCCGTTCCATCGCCTTGGCGTCGCCGACGGCGACCACCAGATCGCCGTTATCCAGGATGGTTTCAGGCAACACAACGTCGGTGGCGGTCCCCTTCTGGATACGGCTCAACACGAACCCCGTTTCCCCGATCAGTTTCAGCACCTGCACGACCGTTTTGCCGGTCACGGCCGGATTGGTGATCCGATAGGTGCGGCTCAAAATCGGCTCGGTCCCCGGTTCTGCCATGTCGGGCGATGTGTCGACCGGGGCGGTCTTATAGATTTTACCAAACAGGAACAACCATAGAATCACGCCGAACACGCCGAACGGATAGGCCAGACCGAAGGTGACCACCGGGGAGGAGGCATAAAAGTCGCGCATTTCCGGAGGAAGGTTGACCGACATATTCTTGGCCGTTTCCACCGTCGCCGCCAGGGCCGGGGTGTTGGTCAACGCGCCGCAGAATAGGCCGGCGATCGTCGGGGCTTGCACTCCGAGGACGCCACGCAGGATAACTGCGACGACCGCCCCCAGCACCAGCACGCCGCCCGTGATCAAGCTGAACCGTAACCCTCGTTTCTGAAACGAGGCAAAGAAGCTGGGGCCGGATTGAAGCCCGATGGCGTAGACGAACAGCACCAGCCCGATGACATAGATGTATTCCGGCAGGGCCAGTCGGTTGTCGATAGCGCCGAAAGCGATCCCGACGAACAACACGGCGGCCACGCCCAGCTTGAAGCCGAAGAGGTTAATGTTCCCGATCAGATATCCCAGTCCG
>JAQVRW010000240.1 GCA_028700875.1 Candidatus Zixiibacteriota bacterium
GGAAAGCCAAGATGGTCGCCATTGCCGCCTGCATGCGAAAGCTCCTGCTTATCACTCAGGCCATGCTCAAACACCAAACACCCTTTAACCCGGAGCTAAAACCCTTGACCTAAGACACGGTATCTACCGCGGTTTTTGAAAGTCGGGAAAAGGCTCCCTCTCTTGTAGGTCAAACCGCTTGCGGCTTGACATCTGCCTCCTCGTGCGGCGTCAGGAATCCCTCCCTGACGCCATCGGATAATCTGCGATCGTGATGGGGTTCCCAACCGCGCAAGAAAAGTGGTGTCGATTTTGAAAATAATAATTCGGCCGGGTGGCGACCGCGGCAAATCGTTATTTGAATCTAATGGGTTTGCGCGAGTGCCGATTTGTAATCTTCATCGATTCAAATACAAGAGAAGAGTCGGCATTTTTGTTGAATGAAACAGTTACTTGATAGGTTGTCTCCTCAACATAGTCTGTTACTTGGTATTCGTTTTGAGAGACCTTGAAGGGAAATCCGACCATACACGTTGAATCGCCGTCACCCGACCCGATATATTCACCCTTAAGCCACAACGGTCGCGCCGAATGGGTATCTCCTGGTTTATCAACTCGCAGGGGCACCAGCTTGTCCCGTTCGGTCGCAAATGAAACGCAGACCGAATCTCCAAAGGACAAACCCTGACAATAGGCAGGAGATACTGTAATGAAGGCCCAGCGGATTTTGTCGGGAGTCGGTGAAATCTGGAGATCGAAGACGCGATAGAATACTTCGGACTCCAACTGGTAATAAGGAGTTTGAGATTGACATCCCAAAAATGGCATCCATGCAAACGCCAAAATCATCTTTAAGCATTGTAAGACTAGTTTCACTCCATTCCCCTATCGCTCTTTGACACGGGTACCCCAGCCTTCAGGCTGGGGAGAGTCAGATGACGAAGAAAGACCCCATCCCCCGGAGGGGATGGGGTGCTTTGTATAATCGATCAGATCAGAATCGCCCTGGCAAATCAGTGGGCGACGGACGCGTCCCGAACCGGGTCCAGCTTTACGCCGAATGTCAGCCAGCGCTTGAACACCATCGCGATCACCAGGCCAAAGATGGCAAAGGCGCCCAAAATCAGCCACATCGCCTCGGGCGACCGCCAGAAAGGAAGCGTGCCGGTCAAGATCTGCGGCTGGATACCCTCCGGGCAGAAGCGCAACAACATGTGACCCGACAACAGGCCAATAAAGGTTTTGGCGATGAAATAAGGCAAGAGCGACATCCCCAGATACGAGCCTTCCTGCCCCGGCGGGGCCACGGCCGCCGTGTACTCCTGAAGTTTGGGCGACCAGATAATCTCCCCGATCGACAGGATGACGAGCTGGGTGACGGTCATCATCGTGTACGCCGTGGCGATATCGTTGCTGAACCATCGCCAGGGAACGACCAGGGCGAAGAGCGAGATCGATGAGATCATGCCGCCGAAAATCAGCATTTTATAGATGTTGAACTTGTTGGCGAGAGGAATGAAGAGGATTAACCCCACGACGATCAGGACGGGGTTGATCGCCTGGAAGAGGCCCATTGGGGCGTTTTCGCCGATCACACGGAGCCAGTATTTCGGTTGAAGCAGTGCCATATAGAGGAAGACGGCGCGCACTCCGATCACGCAACTCACCAGAACCAAAAACCGCCAAAACGCGCTCTGACTGACCACTTCGCAAAGGATTTGCCAGGGCGTCTTCTTTTCGGTGGCTTCTTCCTCGACCTCGGGTTTTTCGCCGGGAGCAAGGACCTGGAGTTCATTGCGGATAAACAACACGGTCAGGATCGTACAGAGGACTCCCGTGAAGACGCCGATATTGACGATCCAGGTGTTGTCCAATTTCAACGTCAGCCGAACGAAATCGATGGCGAAGCCGCCGAGCGCCGCGCCGATGTTCATGACCAGATACCACATGCTGAAACCGGCGCTACGGGCCCGGTTGCTGGTGTAGCGGCGGACGGCAGCCTGGAAAATCGTCTGAACCATGGCCGAGCCGGGAGCCAAGAGCAGAAAGAGGGGCCACATCAAGGTCGAACGATAGGGCATGTTGGGGAAGAACCCGCAGATCACGATACCGCCCCGGGCGATCAGGAGCAACGCCATGGCCAGATACATAGCCTTCTTGATGCCCAGGGAATCCGTGACGAAACCGGAAACGAAAAGCAGCAGGGTGGTGCTTATCGTGAAAACGGTAAAGATGTACCCGGCCTTGATATCCGAGAAACCCATGGTCTCCGACAGAAATACCACCGCAATGTTCAGAAACGCGAAATAGGCGAGGGAGTCGAGCAGGTTGATGACCTGGACGGTCCAATATTCCAACTTGCAGTCCTTCAGGACCTTGAAATCGAGAAAATAACCCTTGATGACGTCAAACGCGGATTTCTGCTTGGCCATTGCGGAGGCGTCCATAGCTCTCTCCTTCATGCATGACTGGTTCCTGTCCGGTTTCGCGGCACGACGGCGATACGGTCACCGTCAGATAAATATATATTTGTAATGAGATTTGGCAAACGGTTTTGCATAGGGAGCAGGTGCAAGCTACAGGGGAATTTATTCCCGTCCAAACAAGTTTGGACGGGCCGCCCGGCCGACACTTTTAATTGGGAAGAGATCCTGGCAGATGTGGATCCGTCGAAGGCGGACCGGGCATGTGATCAGGGTCAGGTCCCTCGGCCTACCGCTGGCGGGCGTACTTGCCCATCAATTGGCCTTCGGCCAGGATGTGTCCCTTCATCGCCGCCTCGAGGTCTTTCTTGGTTGCCTTGCCGGCGATGGTCAACATCAAGTCCAGGGCATAAACCTTGAAATAGTACCGATGGGTGCCGCCGGGAGGGCAGGGGCCGCCATAACCCGGATTGCCGAAGTCGGTCACCCCTTGACGGGCGCCGTTTTTCAGCGTCGAATCTTTCGGTATCGCCTCATCGAGCTTTTTCGTGTCGGGGGGAAGATTATACAATACCCAGTGCACCCAGATGCCGACCGGGGCATCGGGATCATCGGCGATCAACGCCAGGCTTTTTGCCCCTTCCGGGACGCCTGCGATTTCGAGGACCGGGGAGACGTCGGCATCATCGCAGGTGAATTTCTTCGGGATCATTCCCCCCTCGGCAAAAGCGGGGCTGGTGATGGTTAAGGCCATGATTTTGTCTCCTTTCGGCGGAGCGCCGGATTTATCCTGCGCCTGACAGGCGACGAAGAGAACGGCGGCCGCCAGCAGAGTGACAACGATACCTTTCATACCTCAATCACCCTTTCAATACATCCATGAATTTCGGTTTGGACAATGTCGCCATTAAGAATACGATGGCCGATTTCCGTTTGCCAGAGAAAATCATACCGGTGATCGACGCTTTCAACCTGCCGATCCGCGTCAGATCGTAACGGTTGCCTCCAGAAACGTCACCGCCCGTCCGCCGATTAACACCCGGTCGGTGCGATACTCACAGAAAAGTTCGCCCCGGCGTTTCGAAACCTGCCATGCGTGCAGGTCGTTTTTGCCGAGACGTTTCGCCCAGAGGGGAATGAGAAGCGTATGGGCCGATCCTGTCACGGGGTCCTCGTTGATCCCGGCGCGAGGGGCGAAAAAACGCGAAACGAAATCGCACTCTTTTCCCGGCGCGGTGACGATTATCCCCAGGCAGTCAAGCTCGGCCAGCCGCGCGAAATCGGGTCGCAGGGCGAGGATGTCGTCTTCGGTATCGAACAAGGCGATATAATCCCGGCCGAGAAGAACCTCACGCGGCGCACGACCCAATCCGGCGATCAGCGCTTCCGGAGGGTCGGTAGGGGCGGCATCATAGGCGGGGAAATCCAATTGGATGATATCGTCCTTGCGGGTCGCTTTCAACTCACCGCTCTTGCAGACGAACGGTATCTGGTCGCGGGCATAATCGAGATGGTTGAAAATCACATGCGCGGTGGCCAGGGTCGGATGGCCGGCCAGTTCGATTTCGATCTTGGGCGTGAACCAGCGAATACGAAAGGCATCGCCATCGTTGACGAAAAAGGCGGTCTCGGACAGGTTGTTCTCCTCGGCAATTTTCTGCATGATATCATCCGGCAGCCATTCTGTCAGCGGGCAGACCGCCGCCGGATTGCCGCCGAACAGCTTGTCGGTAAAAGCATCGACCTGGTACATGAGGATTTTCATTTGTCGCCATCCGTTTTATAAGGGGCATATGTCTCGAACCAGCCGAAGCCGGATTCCTTTATGATCTGCAGGTACCCTTCGTTCATCTGCGGCATGATATCGGCGCGGTAATGCAGGCCGAAATAATGCTGGGCCATGTTGATATGGCCGTCCTTATTGATACGGGCCAGACATTTCCGGGCGAAACCATTGCCGCCGACCTCGCGGCAAACATGCTCGATCGTTTCCAGCCGCTCGGCCGTGATCTCGCGATTGCCGCCGGGGTATTTCCCCTCGAATTGGGCGAGGAGTTCCCGGTCATCCGGGTCATGGTATTTTTCTTTATGGACGATAGTGTCGATTCCCAGTTTTCGTTTTGGTTTGGGGCGTTCCTTGGGATACCCCAGGCTCAGCAGCACGACCGGGAAAACGCCATCGGGCAGAGCCAGAAGCTGTTTGATCTCGCGGAAACATTCCAGCACGGTGCCGACATAAACCGATCCCAGCCCCATGGCGTCGGCGGCGGTGCAGATGTTCTGCGCGACGATGATCGTATCCTGGAACGATATCCAGAAATGGCGAAACGAGCGGTCGGCGGTAAACGGGGCGCATTGCAATTCGGCCCAGCGTTTCAGGCGATGCCAGTCGATGCAGAATATCAAATCCACCGGGGCGGAGGCGATGAACAACTGGTTTTCATTCAGGTCATCCAGGCGTTGTTTGGTCGCGGCGTCCTCGATCTGGATGATGGAGTATGGTTGCAGGTTTCCTCCGGTGGGGGCATGAATACCGGCCTCGAGGACCAGGTTCAATACCTCCGGGGGAATCTTCCGGTCGGAGAAACTGCGGCAACTGGAACGCTCCAATAGCAGTCGCATGGTGTCATTGGGGTGACGGCGCCGGGAATCGTCGTCATCGCCGTGATGGGAAAGGTCGAGATTCTTAT
>JAQVRW010000241.1 GCA_028700875.1 Candidatus Zixiibacteriota bacterium
CCACATTACCTCCGCCGGTCGTGTACATGCGGTGTCCCATGGGAGAAACGTCTCCGCTCGCGTGGCACATACTGGCGCAATCGGCCTTTTCTTCGCCGTTATCGCCCATATTCCACATGATCGCCAGACGGTCCTGGTCATATTGATACAACACCAGGCCATCGGTGGTCGTGACGATGGCGTATGACGGGTTCTGGACCCAGGCGGTCGTGGTATCGGAATGATGGGGGGTGGTTGTCGTGTCTTCGACGATAGTCATGACATGGACTATCCCGTTGGGACGGATACTCCGCCCGTCATCGGTCCACACGGCCCGGAGATACAGCCGCCCGCCCGCCTTGATCGCTTTTATATACACCGGCCCGACAAAGCTTGCATCAAGGGAATCGCCTCCCACGGTTATCGCCCCGGTAGTGACCGAATCCCAGATTGCGTTCCGGGGTTCGTCCATCGGCGGTTCATGGGTCATGCTGGCGACGATGACCCGGTTGCTGATACTCTGTTGCGTCAACTCGATCGGGCCCGGATCACTGCACCCCAACCATAAACCGGCAACCAGCAGCAGGAAAAGAACCCCTGCGCTTATCGTCATGACTTTTCGCGACACCAAATTCATAAAGCTTATACGTCCGCTTCCGTGGAAGGCCTCATTTTTATCAGGCCAAAATACGGGCTTCCCGGACGGATAGCAAGGCCAAAGATGCCGCCCCGCGGCGGTCAGGCCCAGGGCGCCCTTGCGCCAATATATTACAATTATCGTCCTGATTCCCGAACACCCCAAAAAAAATGATTGGCATCCCGATCAGAGAATGTTATTATCCGTTGACACCGTAACCGAAAAGACATCAAATGCTGGCAAAAATTATTTCCGCCGCGACGTCGGGAATCGATGCCTATACCGTGGAAGTCGAAGCCGACGTTCAACAAATGATTCCCTCGTTCGCCACGGTCGGCCTGCCCGATGCCGCCGTGAAAGAATCCAAGGAACGGGTCCAATCGGCCATCAAAAACTCCGACTTCCTCTTCCCGGCCAAGAAAATCACCATCAATCTGGCCCCGGCCGACATCAAAAAAGAAGGCTCCGGGTTCGACCTGCCGATAGCGGTCGGCATCCTCGCCGCCACCGGGCAGATCCTCCGGGACAAGTTCGATGATTTCGTCATGGTCGGCGAATTGGCGCTCGATGGCCAGGTGCGGCCCGTGCATGGCATCTTGCCGATGGCCATCCACGCCTCCCAGAACGACGGCATGAAAATGATTGTCCCGTCCGAAAACGCCAAGGAAGCCGCCATGGCCCAGGGGGCTGCCGTGTATCCGGTCAAATCATTGACCGATCTGATCGGCTTCCTGGAAGGGTCAAACGACATTTCCCCGTTCACCATCGATATCGACTCGGTTTTCGAGCAGTCGCGGCAATACGATGTTGACTTTTCCGATGTCCGCGGGCAGGAATCGGCCAAACGGGCCTTGGAGGTCGCCGCCGCCGGAGGACATAATATCATCATGGTCGGCCCGCCGGGCTCCGGCAAAACCATGCTGGCCCGACGACTCCCGACTATCCTGCCGAATATGACCCTCGATGAGGCCCTGGAAACGACCAAGATTCACTCCGTCGCCGGGATGCTGCCCGCCAATACACCCCTGATCGCCACGCGCCCCTTCCGCGACCCCCATCACACGGTCTCCAACGCCGGCCTTATCGGCGGCGGAAGTATCCCCCGTCCCGGCGAAGTCTCCCTGGCTCATCACGGCGTGCTGTTCCTCGATGAAATCGCCGAATTCCGCCGTGAGGCCCTGGAAGTGTTGCGTCAGCCGCTCGAGGACAGCCTCGTCACTATCGCGCGCGCCGCGACCTCGCTGACCTACCCTGCCAATTTCATGCTCGCGGCGGCGATGAACCCCTGCCCCTGCGGATACCACGGCGACAACTCCCACGAATGCAGCTGCTCTCCCACGCAGATTCAGAAATACATGGCCCGCCTGTCGGGGCCGCTGATGGACCGGATCGACATTCATATCGAGGTCCCGGCGGTCAATTTCAAGGAACTGTCTTCCGACACCTGCGGCGAGAAGTCGGCATTAATCCGCGACCGAATCAACCGCGCGCGCAAACGCCAGTTGGATCGGTTCAAGAATCTCAAATCCGTCTATTGCAACGCCCACATGGAATCGAAAATGATCCGGGAGATTTGCCGGATCGATGATCGCGGGCAAGCGCTTCTGAAAACGGCGATCACGATGCAGGGGCTTTCGGCCCGCGCCTATGATCGCATCCTGAAAGTCGCCCGCACGATCGCGGACTTGGCCGACAGCGACACCATCGAACTCCCCCACCTCGCCGAAGCCATCGGCTACCGCTCCCTCGACCGCAATCTGTGGCTGTAGGATCAGTCTGACCGGTGGCGCACCCCTTCAGGGGTGCCGAATAATTCTATAGATGCGGCCGACCCTTGAAGGGGTCGGCCACCCAAGGTCGGTTTTCGGGCGTGTGGCCCACGGCTTTAGCCGTGGGGTATGGTGATACACATCACGATACGAAATGCTGTTGAAAGGGAATCCCGAGTAGTTGGTCGGGTTCCGAATGCGCCACGCCGAAAGCGTGACGAATGAGAAACCCGACATATTCTGATGTGCTCCCCCCACAAAATCAACACCACTTTGATGGTGATTACGAACCCGCGCCCCTTATTAGATGAAACAGTCAGGTTCTATACGTCTGGGCAAAATGCAGGGTCAAAATCCCGCCCATGCACCGGCAAAAATCGTCTTACTTTGTATATACAAAACCGCGAAAAACATCAAAAATAACAAATCGAAACCATTTCCGTGCAACCGCATGCCATCCATAATAATCCAACGAAAATTTCCGATCTTTCATGCGAAAATCGGTAGAAGAATGCTATCGAGTTTGAAGATTAATGATTTCGCCCGCAATCGTATTCCGGTTGTGTATGGTCACTTCCACAACCGTCACGCCCGGCCGATGCTTGACATCTTCGATCAACCCGCCCCCCGCAAGCGCCGCCGTCGCGATAATCGTCTTATCGGATTCAAACAGCCTGACGATCGTTTCGCGGAATTTCGCCGACAGGCACTCCATCTTCCCGATTTCATCGATGATAACAACGCCGTGCGCCGGATTCAGCAGATCGATAGCTTCCAGAAATGTTTCGAAGGCGTCGATATCCACACCATACTTGCCCACTCGATGCTGGCTTTTGATATCGATATGCGACAGCAGGCCACGCCGGCCATCCAATGCGATCAACTCGAATCCCTTGCGCGCGCCTTTGTCACGGATTTCGGCGGTATAGAATCCGACCGGATGGGACGGCTTCAATGCCTCGACAATCTTCCGTATCACCGTCGTCTTCCCCACCCCCGGCAATCCGGTGATAATAACCCGTTTCCGAGAAGACATCTCCATCATGTTACCTCAGGGCAAGGCATCCGGAATAATTTGATGATGATTTCTTATCCGACGGGCTGTCGTTTACTGAGCCGGGACCATCCGGACGCATTCCTGCGGGCAAACTTCGGCGCAGATGCCGCAGCCGTAACATTTTTCATGCTCGACGACCAGAATCTTGTCCGCCATCGTCCGGGCCCCGAAATGGCACGCATCGGCGCACATCTCGCAATCGATGCAGGCGCTCCGGTCGGTGTCTTCGACATATTTCCCCCGGTCGCACACTTCTTCGTGGTTGAGGAAATACGAACAACAATCGTCACAGCAGAAGCAGATACCGTCGGTCTGACTGAGATTTTCCATATTCCGAAACGGCCTCGTCACCAAACGGGCGTAATCGGCCTCACGGAAAATCGCCTCGACCTCTTCCCGGCCGACCTCGTGAAGGCCGGAACCGGTGCCGCCGAATTCGGGATTGAACACCAAGCACACGTCCATCCGGGACTGTTGGCATCCTCCCCGCTTTTCCCGGCACCCACAGTTGGAAACCCAAAACCGGTCATGGCTTTCAACCAACTGCCGCGCTTCCTGTTTGGTGCTTACATAATGAAACGGTATTTCGCTGTCGCTCATTGCCTTCTCCGGTTGTCCATAGCGACGATCGGGCTCAGGTCGATGACCCGCTCCCACGCCGTGCTGTTGGTCGGAATATATGCCACAAACCGGATTTATGCAAGCGATGGCTGGGGTAAACGCCTTATCGCGCACTATAGGAGGACATTTGTACTGTCATGCTCGGCAAGGCAACGAAGCATGCGCCGTGCAGTTGCGACGGGATTACGTCAACAACCGGATGCCGTGAAAGAGATGTATCTTCTGCTCGACCCCGGTGACGGCGTTACGACCTTTCGCCGTGACCACTTCAACGACGTGGACGCAGGGAGCATAATAGGCGATGATATCTTTCTGGATGTCGCGATACAATCGCAGATGGGCGACATCATCATAGTCCGGCACGGAGGCAATAACCCGAACCCCGGCCGGCAACTGGGCCAGGACGCGCAGGTCATCGACATGCTCCAGCACCTCGAGGGCCACCGCGATGTTGTAATCGTTGGGAAGGTAATCATCGGGGTTGTAGACATTGCCCACCCGAAAACATCCCTGCCGGCAGGCGCGACGGCATTGCCCGACCGCCTCGGCGCTGAAGTCGAATCCCCGGTAGGGGTACCCGGCTTCGATAATCATCCGGCCCAAATCGCCGATGCCGCACCCCAACTCCAGTACGCGGGGATTGGGAAAACGCCCGATTATTTGCAGAACCGCCTGGTACAGTGGGTAGTACCCGGAGGTGTTGTAGCCGCGCTTGTAGATATCGCTGTAATAGTCGGCCGCTTTTTCGGCATGACCCGTGACGAACATACTGCCGCCTTTCCTGTCGCATTCCGTTCCCATCAAGGTATCGGCTTCCGGCGGCAAATGGTTTACCCCCGATTCATCGTGAAAAACCCCGGTCCCCTGCGCACCGGCCGGCCATGCTGACCATCAATTGCATCAAAAAAGACAAAGAAATCGCCGGCTAATCGTTTGGGTAATTTCCCGGCTAAAAAATGTTTTAAGATCTCTTCATCGGGTAAATCAGATAATGCAATTGAATATAAGTCATT
>JAQVRW010000242.1 GCA_028700875.1 Candidatus Zixiibacteriota bacterium
ATATTGTAGAGGCCGGTTTCTCCGCCCGATATGACTGTTGCCCGTCCCATTACGCTTCCGTAACCTCCATACTCGCCTGTTTTGTATCCACGATATAAGTAATCATGCCGACGATAAAATAATCGTTCCCACCAGTGCCGTATATCAGGGTATCTCCCGTCCTTAGAAATAGATCCGGGAGCGTCCTGACCCGGCGCTTGCCGTCCGTATTCTTTCCGTAGAATGTTATGCCTGCGATGACTAATCCCACCAATTCCCGGAAAAATCGCCGGGTATAGATCCCTGACCGATCTCACCCCCCGCAACGCCATAAATGGCGTAATCATCGTTTTCGATTTTGCGCTCTTTGGGGGCCGTCGATGTCACGGTTTTATGTCCCGTGATCGTCATGGAATCGTTTTTCGCCCCTCGATCCAGTTGCATCGTTTCGTAAGTTACCCGGGCGATTTCTTCCAAAGCCCTCGTCCCGTCGCTCATGAGATATCCCATCTTGATGACGATTTCCCCGTTTGGCCGGGCCGTGACGTCCGCCTCGTAAAGGGCGGAATTCGGGATCACCGCCGCGATATAAGACGGCTCACCATCCCGGAGGCGTCCCTGAAATGAACTCATGGGAAGTTCAACGTCGTCCACACCATCGGCGGCACCCGTCAGGACACAGATATAAATTTTTTGGCAGGTCGCGCGGACAGCCTTTGGAACTATCCAGATATAAGCCGGATTGCGGGGTAAAAACGTCATTGCTGCGACTGGAATCGGACATGATACGATGGGTGTCAATGGATTTAATTCTGTCATTCCCATATCCGCCGCGGGTATTTCGTCCGCATATTTACTCGGCGCATGGGCAACCAGGGGCATGTCACCCTCGGGGATTGATTCCGAATACTCTATATGTAGCTGTGCATATTTAGTATGTTGGGGGTACTGTACATAATAATCGTAAGTCAAGGCCCCACGGACAACATTTGTGCTGCTTGAATTATCCTCAATAAATACTAACATGGCGTTTCCGGACGCCCATCCGTCCCTATCAACAACCGCCTGCACAATAGTCGATATATCAGGGGTATCGTAGGTGTTATTCCCAGTAACCGCGTCGACGTTGTCCCAATCAACGGACCCGGTCCGATCCCTGGACACAAAATCAGATCTGGATGTCAGCGCGGTCGGGTTGTCAGCGTCATTCATTGAGATCGCCGCGTTGACCGTGGTATCTGAATTATCCATATTCGCCGTCAACCTGACAAAGGCTGACGTGATGACCACACCCCCTGGAATATCTACATCTGGAAAACGTACAGCCATACTGACCGAACCGCCCCAATAGGTCGAATTTCCAAATAACTCGACACCATCATACGAATCACTATCGTTATAATAGTTTGTCGGAGTGATCCAGCCGTCATCAGTTTTGGCCTTCGGTATGTACGTTTTTTCCGCCATGGCCTTTCCTTAATTCGTGAGAATTCCGCTGGGACTCCAAGGAATGGTGAAATCCAATCCCGTCATGACAATATCCACCGGGGTAGTATCAAAAAGGATATACCCGATCAGGGGGTTGACGATCGCTGGAGATCCGACTGATTTCTCCGCGTACATGATCCCGTAACGAAACGTCGCCGTCAGGGCTGACCAGGTTAGATCTTCCGCGTCGAATTTCCCGGCGGATGGAGAATCGGTGCTCGTGACCGTCTTTCCCGTGAGGGTTTCCCCGCCGTCGGTATAACCATTATCCGGCGACGCGACGGCAACCACTTCCGGGTCCGGGGAAGCCATAACATCGGCCAGGACATCGTGGGCGACGTCAGGGGTATAGTCCGACGTCACGAGGGCGACCTTGATCGGATCTGTTAAAAGATCGATCGTCCCGTCAAGGATATATTTCCGGGCCGACGCGTAAAGGGTGAATGAACTTGACATCTTATGAACCTCCTATGTCTTCGATAATGCTTAAAATCAGGACCGCCGATCCATCCTCATCGACGTAATATCTCTGGGGTGCCGCCGTGAAAGCGCTTTCGTTGGTCGTGACGACAATCTCATTGTAAGTTCCCACCAGGTACGACATGAAATTGACGACCGCTTTCCCCGGAGATTTAGCCTTGATCGTGATATCCCGGTCCGAGGCCGAATATCCGGTATCATAGATCACACACCCCCCATCCAGGGTCGGCGTCTTACTCATCCGCCGTTCCCGCTGCCGATTTCGCTGGACTTCTTCCGCATCGAGAACCCGCCCCGGAAAATACAGGGCGCCGTTGAGATCGTATGTAACCGCCGAAACGCCTATTCCTTCCATCTTTAAGCTCCTACAAGGGCGGTAAACCCTTCGGCATTTGCCCGTACCTGTATCGCGTGCAAGACCTCATACATGAAGGCCTCCAGGTGTGGCGCTAGTCCAGTTCCATCGATCTGAATCAAGGCCTTCCCTTGTCGTATGGCATCCGCCCGCGCCGATGACTCTTTCGCCTGGGCGTCAAGGAGTGACTTCTGGCTATCCAGAAGGCTTTCCCTCAGTCTTACTTCCCGGTCCATTAAATCCATCAGGTCCCAGCTCTGGGAACTGGAGTTCATATCTTTCAGGACGTTGGCAAGACTAATACTCACATCCGCCGACGCCTTGAATTCTTCCCCCAGGGTCGAGAAAATGACCTTCATCTTCTCCGCCGACGCTTCAATTTCAGCAATATCGACTTTGGCCTTCCATTCAATAGACTTTTGGACGATGGCGGATTGCTCTTTGATCTTTTCCAGGTCCAGCTTCAGGGCGATTTCCGCTTCCTTCTTCTCCGGGGCGACTTCGTCAATTTTTTTCTTCGTATCGTCCAGATTATCCTGGTTCGTTTTCAGACCGATATTCGTGATCAGGGTGGACCCGTCCGGAAGAATATCGATCACCAGGCCCCAGGCTTCTTCGATGGATTTCTTATCCGCCTTGGTGACGATGGTGATGTCTTTACTTGCCGGAAGTTGGTCGATCGTGTTGCCGAGGGCGTCAATCTTTTCGGCAGAGGCCCCCGATTGGTCTTCAACCTTTTTCAGGGCATCGGAATATTTTTTTGCATTTCCGGTTGCGCTTTCGCTTGCCCGATCAATACCAAAAAGAGAATCAGCAACCTTCTCCGACGAAAAAACGAGGTCGGTGTTTGCATCTAAAAGTAACTCGTCCAAGATCTTGACACGCTCAGACGTCCTGACAAGGGCATCCGACATATCGAGGCCGGGTATATAATCGAGCAACTCCGCCATGCCCTGGGACGCATGAGCGAACACAGTCGCCAGAGAGAGGACCGCAACCTTAATCGCATTCAGTCCGTTATTGACCGCCGCGAACGAGGTGTTGACTATGGTGGACATAGTCTGTGAATCCTGCCCGATCAAAAAGAATACCGTGCCGACGACAGGGCCGAACAATCTATACGCCATTGAGGTTGATGCCAGGGTTCCAACCAGGGATTTATTGGCACTATCAAGGGAGTTGATCCCATCAATTATTTTCAGGACGGCATTTCCGAAAGGGGCAAAACCCGCCAGCATCCCCCGGGTAACATCGGCGAGAGTGGTCATCGAATCCACAACCCGCTGAATCGAATCCGCTAGGGCTTTCGGATCTGCCGCATCCATCCCAAAAAGGCTTTTTAATCCGTCCGTGACATCTCTCAACGCCCGGGCAAGATCGGTCCAGTCAACATCCTTGAGGGCTTCCGGGAGGTTTTTGGCGATACCCTTTATAATCTCCCCGACATCTATTCCCATGTCCTTAAACGCCTTCAGGACAGGCAGGAACACATCATCATCGACGGAGATTTTGAAACTCTTAAATAATTCGGCAAGGGAGTTCGCCACTTCACCGTAAGCGGGCATCAACTCTTCGCCAATGGAAATCAAAGCCGCAGTAACGGAATTTTTAAGTCGTTGATTCAGATTTTCAAATTCATCGGCAACCTTTTTGTAAGCCGTCGCTGTCGCGCCCGCGGACGATTCCATGGCGGTCAAGGCTTCTTTGAACTTCCCGGACTTGTCCGAGGCCAGAACCAGCACGGAATTCAAACCTTCAATGGACCCAAACAGTTTCGACATCTGGTCGATATTCCCGCCGGTTGCCCGCCATGCGTCCCAAAGAACACCTTCAAGGCCTTTTGTTTGCAGGGCCGTTGAGTTAAATTGAATCCCGAGGGTCTTGGCCGTTTCTTCGGCATCGCTCGTCGGTTTGATGATATTGGATATCGCCGCTTTCAAACCCGTAATCGCCTGGGAAGTCGGCAATCCTGATACGGTCAAGGCGGCAACGGCAGCGGAAAGGGTTTCAAAGGGAATGCCCGCTCCGGCGGCAAGGCCTGTCACCTGGGCGAGGGTCGTGGAAAGCTCGCTCATGGTCGTCTGGCCCAGGCGAACCGTGGTAAACATAATGTCGGAATAGCGGGTCGCTTCGGATGTCTGTGCGCCGTAAGCGTTAAGCGTGGAGACGAGCACCTTTGTGGTGTCGTTGAGATCCGACCGGCCCGCGACGGACAACTGTTCCGCCGTATTGACGAAAGCAAGGGAATCCTTATAATCCACACCCGCCGATACGGCGTTGTAAATCGCCTGGTTGATCTGCTCGATGGATTTTACGGAATCAACGGAATAGTCGAGGATCTGCTGTTTGAATTCGGCAATAGGTTCCCCGGTATCATTAATCAGGGTAGTTATCTCGCCAAAGGCCCCCGAGAATTTCCCTGCTTCCTGAATAGCCTTTGTGAACGTCGCCCCGACGAGGGCCAGAATCGCCGCATCAGCCGCAAGAATGGCCGTCCCCAGATTTGCCAACGGACCGACGGCGTTATCAATAGAGCGACCCAGGGACGAAAGCCGGGCATCAACCGCTTGAATGCTCTGTGACATTCTATCGTCGCCCTGGAAGATAATGGATACGGTCTTTGCCAGATCAGCCATGATTCGCCCTATTGTTTAGTTCTTCGTAGTAGTAGCCCCACAATTCCTGTTCCAGGTCACTCAGGTAGTCATAGGGCATGATGTCCGGTCGCGCTTCGTACAAAAACCGCTTCTTATCGTGACAGAGCGCCAGGGCGT
>JAQVRW010000243.1 GCA_028700875.1 Candidatus Zixiibacteriota bacterium
TCGTGAACGTCGGGGTCGAACCGGCCGCGATGGAGGATTCGGGGAGTGCGGTAACGCTGAAATCGGCGGCCGCGTCGCCGCCGATAGCGATGAACGGCGAGGCTGCCATCAGGGTCAGAGTTTCGGATCCGCTGTTGCGAATGGTGAATGTCCTGGTCAGCGAGCCGCCGGAAAGCGCGATCGAGCCGAAATCGGTATGGTCGGTCGCCGAAGGGGTGGCGTCGCCGTCGCTGATCGCGACCGAGTTGCCTTCGATAACAATCTCGGGGCCGGCGTAGGCGATGACCGGGGTCCCGCTGCTTCCCGCTACCACGAACCAGCTGGGCACGCTGATCGGAGCGCTGGCCTCGCTGGGGGCGGTCGAATAAAAAAGGGAGGTGGTGTCATCCATGTCGACGTCGATGTTCCAATAGCGGCTGCCGGAATAATCGTCGTTGTAGATATAATAGCCGCCCGCTTCGTGCAGCCAGTAGGGAAATTCGTTCAGAATGCCCTGGTAGATGTAGGTGCCGTTTGCCGCGGCCGGCGCGGTGATGCCCGAGACGATCAGGTTTTTGGCCACGACGCCGTTTCCCTGGATGGAAAAATTGTACGGGGATTCGTCGTCATCGTCGCTGGCGATCGACAGGGTGGCGCTTCGGGCGCCTTCGGCCGCGGCATCGAAGGTGACCGTGAAGGTTGTTGATCCGTAGGCGGCGATCGTCGCCGCGGGCGGCGTGGTGACGCTGAAGTCCCCGGCCGCGGCCCCGGAGACCGCGACATAGGGGGAAGGTCCGGTCAGGGTCAGGACGGCGTTGCCGGTGTTCTCAATGGTGAAGGTCCGCGCGCGCGAGCCGGAGGAGACGGTAAGCGACCCGAACTGGGTATGGTCGGCGAAGGCCGGGGAGGCGTCGTCATCGACGATGGCCACGCCGTTGCCCCGCACCATGATGTCGGGCGCCGGGTTGGCCTCGTTGATGAGCGGATCCCCGGTAATGCCGGTGCCGCGGCTCCAGCCGGTCAGGCCGACCGGTGTGCCGGCCTCGGAGGCAAAGTAGAACAGGTAGTCCGTGTCGCTGTCGTCGGTGTCGACGTCGATGTTCCAGTAGCGGGTGCCCTCGTACTCGTCGTTGAACAGGTAATAGCCGAGGGTCTCGTGCTTCCAGTACTCCATGTCGAATATCACGCCCTGGTGCAGGTAGGTCCCGTTCGCCGCCGTCGGGGCGGTGATCCCGGCCACGACCAGGTCGCGCGGCGTGAAGCCGCGCCCCAGGATGGCGAACGTGTACGGGCTTTCGTCGGCATCGTCGCTGGCGATCGACAGGGTGGCGTTGTGGTTGCCCGCCGCCGTGGGGGTGAAGGTGACCTGGAAGGTCGTCGAGCCCGCGGCGGGGATCGAGGCGGCCGGCGCGGCGGAAACAATGAAGTTGGCGGCCTGGACGCCGCTGACGGCCACGTAGGGCGATGCTCCCGACAGGGTCAGGGCGGCGGCGCCGAGGTTGCGGATGGTGAAGGTGCGGGTGACGCTCCCCGCGGCCAGGTCGACCGCGCCGAAATGGCTGTGATTGATGAGGGTGACCGCCGCGCTGCCGTCGCTGATGGTGACGTTGTTGCCCTGGATGTCGATCTCGGGATAGGCGGAGCCCTCGGTGACGATCGGCGTCCCGGTGCCCATGTCCGGCCCCCAGGAGGTGACCAGCGCCGGCGAGGCGCCGTCCGAATTGTTGCTGGAGAAGAAGTAGACGCTGGGCGAACCCTCGTCGTTGAGATCGTTGTCGATGTTCCAGTAGCGCAGGGCTGGGGTGATGGTCGAATAGAAGTCGTTGTAGATGTAATAGCCCCCCGATTCGTGCACCCAGGAGTCGTAGCCGCTGTAAGTGCCGTTGGGCACGTAGCGGCCGTTGGCGGCGGCGGGGGTGAGGATGCCGCTGACGAAAAGGTCGACGGCGGAAGCGCTCGCGAAGGTCAGCAGGAACAGGCAGAGTGCGGCCAAGACCCCGCGGACAACGGAACGGCCATGAAATGGCTGCGCGAGGACATTCGATTCTTGATTTTTCATTCGGCTACCCCTTTTCCGATCCGGTTCGGTCGGCATCAATTTTCCGGCAAAACACCGCATGTGGAACCCTTTGACTCCAGGCGTGGAGTGAATTTATGTTGAAGGCGGCAACTCAAATGAAAGCGCCGTTTACCAAGTTATCACATGCGAAAATTGCAAGTCAAGAATAAAATTATATTTTCAACTTTTTGGTCGATTCATCACTCCCTTGTCAAAGCCAGTGAAAGTCGGCTTGGCACTGGTCGGCACTATCGATATCGTTCCCCTTGAACCGGGTACTCTCCGCCATTGGCAATCTTTATTGAACCGATGGCCTTTCAATATTGGAATAGTTTAAAAATACAGGGTGCTGGCGACGTCGATCGCCTTAAAAAACCTGACCGTCAAGCCGCCCGCTCTTCGGGTAATTGCTTCCCTTGCTAAAAAAGCCCTTGGCCAACGAAATAAGCGGCGGCCGCGTCAAAGCATATTCGAGGCAATGGTCAAGGAGATAAACATGCAATTTGGCGAGAAACGAAAATGGCTTGTCGCGGCGCTCATTGTCCTGTTCTTTGGCCTGCCGGGCGCGGCCGCGGAAACGAAATTGCTGCGCTATCCGGATGTATATAAAAACAAGATCGTGTTTTGTTACGGCGGCGACCTGTACACCGCTTCGGCCACCGGGAAGGACGTCAAGCGACTCAGCGATTTCCCTGGAGAAGAACTCTGGCCGAGATTTTCGCCCGATGGCGAGCAGATCGCCTTCACGGCCGAATTTGATGGGAACAAAGATGTTTACGTAATGCCCGTTCATGGCGGCCAGCCGACGCGACTGACCTTTCACCCGGCGGCGGAGCATGTCGTGGACTGGCATCCGGACGGGCGAAGGATCATTTACCGCTCCAACGGCAGCAGTTCCAGCTTCCGCTTCAACCGGCTTCATGCCGTGCCGGTTCAGGGCGGGCTGCCGACTGTGCTGGAATTGCCGGAAGCGGAATCATCCGGGTTCAACGATGCCGGGGACAGGGTCGCCTTTTGCCGCACCAGCGTGGATGCGCTGCTTTTTAAGCGGTACCGCGGCGGCATGGCGCCCACTATTTGGACCTATGATTTATCCGCGCGCCAGGCGGAACTGGCGATCGCCGATCGTTCACTCAATCATTACCCCGTCTGGATTGGTGAGCGCATCTATTTTGTCAGCGATCGCGGCGAAACCAAGGAACAGAATTTGTGGGTATATGATTGCAAAAGCAAGGATGTCCGTCAGGTCACCTTTTACAGGGAATGGGGTGTTGGACACCCGAGCAAGGGCGGCGATGAGATCATCTTTGAAAATGAAGGCGGGCTCCGGGTCTTTAATACGAAAAACGGCACGCTGCGCTCCCTGCACATCGCGGTCCCCGGGCCGAACGAACCGCTGATGGTCCGGACGATTGACGCGAAGGAATTCATCAGCGGCTCCCCGGTCCTGTCGGCCAACGGCGAAAAAGTGATCCTGGCCGCCAGGGGCGACCTGTTCCTTCTGGAACGTAATAAGAAAGCAGCAAGAAACCTGACTCGAACGCCGGGCGCCAACGAGCGCTATCCGGTTTGGAACCCCACGGGACAAAGCGTCGCCTATATTTCAGATCGCTCGGGGGAGGATCAGGTCTATATCCAGAAAGTGGACGGCGGCCAGGCACCGCTCCAGGTGACTCATTGCGATGACGCCAGGCTGGGGGCGCTTACCTGGTCGCCGGACGGAAAGAAACTGGGCTACGCGGATCACCGGGCCTGCTTCCATCTTCTCGACATCGCAAGCGGGGAGAGCAAAAAAGTTTTTTTTAACACCTATCTGGGGAGTGTGAAATTCGTGTCGGCTTCCTGGTCCCCGGACAGCCGCTGGCTGGCGTATGCCAGCGGCAATTCCAATTGGCTCAGCTCGATCTATCTCTATTCGCTGGATAACGGCAAAACCTGCCGGGTCACGGATGAATTCATCCATTGCGATAATCCCCAATTCGATCCGGGCGGGAGATACCTCTACTGGATCGCCGCTTGCCAGGTCAATGTCGAAGATTCGTTCTGGGATTTCGAGCATCACATGATCAATCCCGCCAAGATCGTCGTGGCCACGCTGCAAAACGGCATGCTTTCCCCGTTTTCGCCAGGGCGGGAAAACGAAGCGGAGGACAGGGTGGGACTTGCCTTCCCCATGCGCATCGACGTGGAGGGATTGGGCCAAAGGGTAACGGCTCTGCCGATCGAGGATTCGAATTACAGCAATCTGCTGGCGCTGGCGGGTAAACTGATCTACCAGTCCGAACCAGCCAAAGGAGAATCGTCGATCAAGATGTTTGATACGGCCGGGAAGACGGAAG
The DNA here is from genome assembly GCA_028700875.1 of Candidatus Zixiibacteriota bacterium. Lineage (GTDB taxonomy): Bacteria > Zixibacteria > MSB-5A5 > GN15 > JAAZOE01 > JAAZOE01. Next base: position 4,378 of record JAQVRW010000243.1, read on the forward strand.
TGCAATTGCTGAAGGATGCCTGGTACTGCAGTCCGGCAGCTCGGGCCGATGCGCTCGTGTATCGCTCCGGGGGCGGAATCGGCATTTTGGATATCAAACCGGGTCAAAAAACCGAGGACCACCCCCTGGATCTCTCCGGTTTGACCATGACGATCGATTGCCGAAAAGAGTGGCGGCAAATATTTCATGAGGCCTGGCGCATTCAGCGGGATTTTTTCTTTGACGAGAAGTTGCATGGCGTCGATTGGCGGGCGATGAAACGAAAATATGAGGTTCTTTTGCCCCATGTGGCTTCGCGCCGGGATCTGAATTACCTGCTCGAGGATCTGTTTGCGGAGCTGGGTCAAAGCCACTTGGAAATAAAGGGCGGTGATCTTCCGGAAATGCCCCACGTCAATAACGGCATACTCGGGATCGACCTGGAAGCGGATGAAGACACCCGACTTTATAGGATCAGCAAGATTTTCCGCGGGCAAAATTGGGATCCACGGCGAAGCAGCCCGCTCACGCTGCCGGGCATGAATATCAAGGCCGGGGACTATCTGCTGGCCATCGACGGGACGCCGTTACGCGAAGGCGTCAACCCGGACTCATTGTTGGAAAACAAGGCCGGCGCGACCGTCGTCCTAACCATTAACGGGAACCCTGCCATGGAGGGCTCGAGAACGGTAA
>JAQVRW010000244.1 GCA_028700875.1 Candidatus Zixiibacteriota bacterium
GGCCTTTATAGATCTCCGCAATCCCCCCCTGGCCGATTTTGGCCAGGATTTGATAGTCGCCTATTCTCGGCGCCGTTTGTTTCGTGATACTTGATTGTGGCATAGCCTTCCCAACAGACAAAAAAAGGAGAGGACTGTCCCCCCAGCACTCTCCCTTGTCTTCGGAATCTCGGATGAGAATTTTACTTCAAAAAGGTCATTTTCCTGGTCAGCACCTGACCTTCGAAGGTCAATCGATAGAAATAAACGCCCGATGCCTGCCGGTCGGCGTTCCAAGTAACCGTGTGCGCGCCCGCGGACAACGGGCCGTCAACCAGCGTTTCCACCTCCTGACCCAGGATATTGAACACCTTCACCGAAACCATGCCCTGCCGCGGAAGGGAAAAGGAAATAACGGTCGATGGATTGAAAGGATTCGGGAAATTTTGTTCCAGCGCAAAGACTTTGGGTAAAAGCGACTGATCATCTCCGGCATCCATGGAATTCTTGATCACCACCTGGCCAGCGGTGAATTCGGGCGTGTAAGTCGTTGTCCCGGAGGTGTCGGCCAGTTCCGGGCGGCTCCATAGAACCGGCTGAGTTTGATGTTCGACCTGGCAAATGGAGTCGACAATCACGGTCTGATCGGAGGCGGGATCGCTGATAGTCAGATGAATGGAGGCCAACAGTCCGGTTGCTTCGGAAATCATGGGGCTCCCGCTGGAGGGGAAGTAGGAAAACCTGACCTCGTGAGCGGCGTTATCTATCGACACCATCGGAGTCATTCCCGGTTTCAGCAAGGCACCCGCGAACGAAACCGAATCGATGGTCAGACTTGCGCTGGAAAATTTCAGAGGAACCGTCAGCGACATAATCCTGACGGCATTACCGGCCAGCGTCACCGGGACGACGGCATGGTCCCCAGGCATCGCTTCCACCGCGCCGACATGGATTTCGGCGGCAAGAACTGCCGTCGCGGCCAGAAGACCGAGAAAAGCGAAAATCATTGCACTCAAGGTGAAACACTTTACAGTTCTGTTCATGTTGCCAACCCTTTCCGCCTGATTCCCGCTGACCGGGCCGTCTTCAGGTCTCCCGGCAGGAGCGAATCGTGATGCTTTCGGAGATAGGTTAGCGCAAATGGTGTGCCTGGAACGTGGAAACCGGCGGTGAACTGTCACCGCCGGTCGTTTGTTCGGAAAGAAGAGTGTCGCGGCGGATGTTACTTCCAATGCGTTTTCACGTTGACGAATTGCGTCTTGTTGTTCCGCCAGACCATGAAAACGACCTCGCGCCCCGTGTCCTTTTCCAGACGCGAGAAGACCTCTTTTGCCTCTTTGACCGAGACGACGGTCTGGTCGTTTATTTTCATGACGATATCGCCGGGATCTAATCCGCCGATATCCGCCCATCCGCCGGCCTCCCGCTTGTCCACCATCACCCCTTTGATCTTGTCCGGATCGAGGTTGCGGTTGTTGTAATCGGCGAAGACCAGATCGCGAAGCGTGACGTCGAAGTTTTTGTCCTCATAGCTGGGAGCGTCACCGGCCGCCACCGGCGCCTTATCTAGCACCAGCGTCAGGAAAAGCGTGTCCACTTTCTCGTCCGAGGGACGCAGCACGGTCAAGTCCAGTTTGGCTCCGGCGCCCTGTTCCGAAACCATCTTCTGGAAAACCGGCAGCGCGGCGTCCTTTTTTACCTCCAGCGGTTTGCCGTCCAGCGCGACAATAAAATCGCCCGCCTTCAGGCCCGCCTTTTCCGCCGGCGACCGGGCGATGATGTCCGACACGATAATGCCGCCGGAAACGGTGATATCCCAGAAGGAGGCGATTTCCGGGTCCAGGGCCTGAAGCGAAATCCCCATCCAACCTTGTTTGAAATCGCCCGGCACGGGCGGAGCGGCCAGAATCTTCCGGAGTTGCTCCACCGGCATGATTCCAACCGGGGCGCTCATCATGCCACCGCCATAGGGGTCATACTCGCTGACGGCGGATGTCACCGGGGTGACCACCCCCAGGAGTTTTCCTTCCTGTGAAACCACCGGGGCCATGGTGAAGTCGGCGAGGAGTTCCCCCAGCAGATAATATTTTTCCGGTTGGGCCAGCATGGCCGTGACGGCGGCCTCGATCAACTGAAACCGGGGCTGAAAGCTTTCCGGAAGCATCCAGAAGACCAGCACCTTGTCTCCCAAACCGAGATCGACCTGGTCGAAGACGGCCGTGGCGATGGCGTTTTTCGCCGAATCGGGGAGACGGCAAAAGGCGATGGAACTGTACTGATCCACGCCGATGAATTCCGCGTCATAGGTTTTGTCGGTCCAATCGGTGACGGACACGGACGTCGGTTTTTCCACCCTGGGCATCCCGGTCCCCCCGGAGGCGAAATGGGTCCCGGTTCCGAGCGTAGTTCCGTCGAAAATGATCAGGCCGTCCGGCCCGACCGACAATCCCGTGACCCGTCCCTCGATATCTTCACTCTCACCCATGTACGTCATCTGGGCCTTATAGCTGACGGTCACCAGAATGCGGTCGATCTTGTCATAGAGCGCCTGACGGCCGGACGTCGCCGCGCAAACATCCGGTCCCGGCGCGAGAAACAGCAGGCCGGCGATAACCGCACCATATCCTATCCATCTATTCATGTTCGCCTTCCTTCTGTTCCCCGCCGTTGCACTTAATCAGGACGAACCGGATATCGCCCCGACGGTGGACCGTCAGCAGGATTTTATTTTCGTTCCCCATCGCCTGGTAGATTTGCATCAGTTGATCGAGATCGTTGATCGGTTGTTTGTCGACCTTCTTGATGACGTCCCCGCGCTGGAGATCGGCCGTGAAAGCCGGGCCGGGCATCCGGGCCTGGGTGACGAAAACGCCGACGGTGTCGGTGAGCCGGTAATCGATGGCCATCTGGGTGGTGATCGACCGGGCCGTGAATCCCCAGCGTTCGAAATCGAAATCTCGTCCCTCCAGGTCGCCCATCAGGCGCGGGGTCACGATCCGATGCTCTTCCTTGCCTCCGGCCAAAATCGTCAGGTCGACCTTCTGGTTGACCGGCGACGAGGCGATCATCTGGTAAAACGCGGGGACTTCCTCTTCGAACCGGGCGGACACGTCGTGGCCGTCATATTTCAAAATAATGTCCCCGGCCGCCAGGCCGGCCTCCTCGGCCGGAGAACCCGGATCCACGGAGGCGATGAGCACGCCGCGATTGGCGTCTGCGCCGAAAAACGATTCCATGTCCTGCAATGGTTGGGCATGCACCCCGACCCAGCTTCGATCGACCTTGCCGTATGCGATCAGGGTCCGGGTGACTTCCTTGACGACGTTGATGGGGATGGAGAAACCGATGTTTTCGGCGAAGAAGACGCCCCGAGTATTGATGCCGATCACCTCGCCGTCAAGATTGACCAGCGGGCCTCCGGAGTTGCCGGGGTTGATGGCGGCGTCGGTCTGAAGCCAGTTGTTATATTGCCCGGTTTTTTCGCCCGAGGGGAGCCGGATATCTCCCGGAAAGAAGCGGTTGACCGTGGAAATCACGCCCATCGAGACCGACCGGGACAACGCCAGGGGAGAGCCCATCGCCAGAACCGATTGGCCGACATCCAGGCTGTCGGAATTACCGAGCACTACCGGGGTGATTTTGCCCTTGTATTCGGACAGGTCCAGCTTGATGACCGCTATGTCCGTAGCCGGGTCTCCGCCGACCAGCTTGGCCGGAACCTGCTCCCGATCCGACAAGGTGCAGATGATCCGTTCCGCTTTCCCGGCGACATGATAGTTGGTCACGGCGTAGCCGTCGGTCGAGAGGATGACCCCGGACCCGACCACCGGATGCTTCTTCTCCCGGCCGGTCATATAGTCGATGACGACCGGCTGAATATGGATCAGCGCCGGCAGCACTCGGTCGCGGGCGCGATAGATTTGCTCCTGATATTGCGATTGCGCAAGGACAGGGGAAAGGCCAATCGCCAGAGACAGGACGGTTAGTAACGAACAGGTCAGACCCTTCATCGGTTCTCCTTCCGGTTGAGATGGGCTAGGATACGGCCCGACCCCGTTGCCGGACAATAAAAAACAGCTGCCCATTATAATCGTGATTACGTCGGTTTGTTCCGAGGCGCGATGTTTTGGATGAAAGCGAAGAAAACTATTGCCAAACGGGGCGTGACCCCTTTTATTTGGGGCCTGAAACCGCCGAAGTGGTGGAACTGGTAGACACGCTGTGTTCAGGGCGCAGTGTCCTTACGGGCGTGGGGGTTCAAATCCCCCCTTCGGCAGAAAATGTAAAAGCCCTCGGGCCAAATCGGCCCGAGGGCTTTCGTATATGAGCTCGTCGTGTCCGCGCAGTTTCCGCTGCGGCCGAATGCCTACGGGCGATGGGGTGCGGGACCTCCCCGGAATAGGTAGCCGATGATATAAACCGCATCGCCGATGTTGGCTTTGCCGTCGCCATTAGCGTCACCGACTTCTTCGGGAACGGGTCCGGGGCCGTCCCGGAACGCGTAACTCACCAAAAAGACGGCATCGCCGACATTGACCCGCATGTCGCCATTGGCATCACCGGGAATATGGCCGATCATCCGGACTGTCCCGTTTACCGTAAATTGACCGGCCGATGTGGGACCACCCGTGATCGCGAACGGTTGCATGGTCGTGCCCCACAACTGGCCGTACCCGGCGATGAATGGTTTGGCCGGAAAAACTATCTGCAAAACCTCACCGAGAAACCCCGCGTGTCCGGGCAACAGCCCGACCGACGTCGGAACGATATCGCCGTTTACTCTTAAACCGGCGAGATCGACGTCCCCGATCGGATCGCCGCCGATCCGGCCCACGAATATCGTGTCCATCATCGGGTCGATGGCATTCTGGTACATGTAATATTGCGGTTCAGGGCGCACAACCGCCATCAATGCCGTCGTTCCCAAATACGGCGGGGCGTTGAGGACTTCCTTGAGTTTCGTTATCGAATTCAGCCGGTCCGATCCTTGCCCTACGGCCATCTTGATCAGCACATACTGGCTGTCGCCGGGATTGAACGTGAACGGCCCACAAGTACCCATCATCC
>JAQVRW010000245.1 GCA_028700875.1 Candidatus Zixiibacteriota bacterium
GGTCGGGACTTCCCTACGTCTATAACGGCGATACCCTGACCTATGTCTGCACCGGCGATCCGGTGACGGACGTCGGCGACCTGGATATCGCTCCCGCCGACCGCCGCTTCCAGATGTCCACCGGCCCGATCACCTTCCGGCCGGGCGACAGTACGGAAATTTATGCGGCGATTATCGTCGGGCAGGGAACCGACCGATTGAATTCCATCACGGTCATGAAGCAACTGGATGATTTTGCCCAACAGCTGTACGAAAACAGCTTCAACCCGCCCAAACCGCCGGCCAAGCCGGTCGTGAAAGCGGCCATATTGCCGAATGAAATCAGCCTCTCCTGGACCGACACCTCGGAAGTGGACCCCGGCGATTTCGTCTTCGAGGGATACACCGTATGGCAAGGGGCGACCAGCGCCGGTCCCTGGACCGAGTTGGGCACCTATGACGTCATCAATGACCGCGACGTCGCCTTGGTCGATTCGGTCAAGGACGCGGCGACCGGGTTGGTGTTGCCCGATATCAAGCGGGTGGTGAAAAACACCGGTCTGAACTACCATTACACCGTCACCAAAGACGCCGTTACCGGCGGTACGATGAGAAGCGCCACCGATTACTATTTCCGGGTGACGGCATTCTCATTTGACTACTACTACAAGGACAAGCTGGTGCCGAACGGCGACCGCTTCCTGGAAAGCCAGACGACTCTGAAATTGACACCGCAGGCGCCGCTGGCCGGCGTGAACCCGCAGGCCGACGCGCACGAGGTCCTGGAAGCCGTTCATACCGGGGAGTCCGACGGTTCCATCGAGCCGGTCGTCTATGATCCGACAGCCCTGACGGGGCATACATACCGGGTCACGTTTGAGGAAGACAACCCGTACGGCAACGCCGCCGGCATACCTCTGGGGGTAGCCTGGTTCCTGGTCGATACTACGACCGGCGATACGCTTTTGAGAAACCAGACCAACCAGACGGGCGACAGCAGTTATTACATGGTTGACGGCATACTTATGCGCGTCTTGGGTCCGGCGCTTGCGGGGGCGGCCTACAGTTATACAGCGTCTGATCCCATCAATGTCAGCCAGGCGGCCCAGGATCAACCGTTCTATGACTGGTACACGGGCAATAACCGCTGGATTACCGGCGTCCCGGATAACGGCGGCGAACTGCTCAATGGCGCCGTTTTCATGGAACCGAACTTCTGGGGCGAGACTTCGCTGGGACCGCTGGATTATCCGACCGTGGAAGTCCGTTGGCGGCCGATGCAGAGTTGGACCGATCTCAACGACGATGGGGCGTATACCCCTGGTGAACCATACGTTGTGGATGATCCGTCTCTGACTCAGAAGGCGTTCATGTATCAGGGATTCAGCGGCGACACATACCTCGGTTTCTATGATGTGCCGTTCACGGCTTGGGATGTCAGCAATCCGGATAGTCCCCGGCAGTTGAACGTGGTCATGCGCGATCGCGACCAAGACCATCAATGGGATGCCAACTACATACCGTTGGTCCCGGATCCGCTTCTGCCCAACAACGGCGACGTGCAGTATAACTACACGTGGATTACCACCACCGACTATGACCCGACGGGCACGCATTACGGCGACGGCGACGGCGGGACGGTCGATTTCTGGAGCTACGACGACGGCAACGGTGTCTGGGACGCCGCCTGGATGATGTGGATATACCAGCGCGGGAAGGACGCCGGAGCCGGCCTGGAACGGCCGCTGCTGGCAGAAGAATGCACCTTGACACTGGTGCCGCCGGTGTTGAACCGCGCCCTTGATACGTTCATATTTACCGCGCCCGCGCCACTTATGGTGACAACGGAATCGCAGCTGGACGCCATCAAGGCCGTGCCCAATCCGTTCTACCTGTACAGCGGGTATGACCCCAACCCGGGCAGCAAGCAGTTGCGTTTCCATCATCTGCCGGCCACGTGCAAGATCAGCATCTACAATCTCGCCGGTGATCTCATCCGGACGATCGACAAGGATGACGCCAGCACGGCGTTGGCCTACTGGGATATGCTGACCGAGCGAGGCTTGCCGGTAGCCTCCGGCATTTACATTTACGTCGTGGACGCTCCCGGATTCGGGACGAAGACCGGCAAGGTGGCGGTCTTCACCGAAGCGGAAGTCCTCGATATATTCTAAACAAGGAGGATGAACGCAATGAAATCGAAAATAGTTTTCCTGATGCTGATTCTCCTTGTTGTAAGCCTCAACCCGGCTTACGCGGGGAATGACCGTCGCATCGGAACCGCCGGCGCCCAGGAACTGCGCATCCCGATCGGATCGCGCGGGACCGCTCTGGGCGGAGCCATTCTGGCGGACGTGAAGGGGATCGAATCGGTCTATTGGAATCCGGCGGGACTGGCCAATATGGAAGGCACCGAGGCCATGTTCAGCCACCAACCGTATCTTGCCGAGATCAACGTCAATTTCGCCGGCGTGGCCACGACCATTGAGGGTTTCGGCACCATCGGCGCGGCGGCCAAGATCATCTCCATCGGCGATATGGAAGAAACGACCGAAGAGTACCCCGACGGCAGCGGCCGGACGTTTGGCCCGTCCCTGTCGGTCATCTCCATGTCATACGCCCGGATTCTGACCAACCGGGTGACCTTCGGCATTACCGGCAAGTTCATCTACGAGAAGATCTTTGAGGTGTCCGCTTCCGGCATCGCCTTCGACGCCGGCGTCATCTATGATCCTGGTTGGCATGGGGTCAAGATGGGAATGGTGCTCAAGGATTATGGTCCGCAGATGAAATTCAGCGGCATGGGTTTCAATCAGTCGCTCGATAACCGTCCGGTCCGGCCTATCGCCGCCTCGTTCGACCTGCCCAGTTCACTCAACATCGGCATGTCGTACACGGCCACGATGGGCGCCAACCAAACCATGATATCCGGGAATTTCGTCAACAACAACTACTCCATGGATATGTGGCAGGGCGGCGTGGAATACGTCTATGACGGCAAGTATGCCCTCCGGGGAGGATACAACTACTCGTCCCAGGATAACTGGCAGTACGGCCTGACGCTCGGCGGCGGTCTGACCTATGATTTCCAGGGTACCAAGATTTCCTTCGAGTACACCTGGGCCGATGTCGACACCTTCGACGCTAACCAGTACTTTACGTTGAAACTTCAGTTCTAATGTAGCTCACCTTGAACGAAAAGCCGGGCCATCCTTCGGGATGCCCGGCTTTTTTTATATCGGAGACTCTCTTGTCGAACCGGTGTCTAGAAGGTGAGCATAAGCGATGCCTGCCCGCGCAGATCGTCCGACTTCCCGTGGCCCCGGTAATACGTATCCCAGCGCGACATCTCGACTCCCGCCGAAACCTGCGGCCACGGCGTTACCACCACGTTGCCGAAATAACATCGGTTGAACGTGCGTCCGCCATCCGGCACGTCGTCATCGGGATCATCCATGCCCAAGCCAATCGTCGTCTGGACCGTCGGCACGATCTTCATCCAGATCGATCCCCAGCCGCCGGCGGTTTTCAAACCGTCGAGTTGATCCTTGTCGAGGATACCGCCGTAATAGGCCGACAAATTCGAGCCGACAAATGCCTCGACCGCCGCGCCATACCCGGACGTCGATGACGCCATCAGGTGGCCGGCCAGGCCCCAGGAATCATACTCTGTCGATATCGCGGTCAGCTTGTCCTCGGCACTCAATTTTCCCCAGAGACCGGAAACGCCGACGCGCGTCGAAATCCCCGGCGTCGATAAATCCTCGAATTCCAATCGTCCCTGGATCGATGGCAGGCCGCCATCGGCGCCGTCGTCATATTCATCCGCCGCAACGTCGACGCCTGTCGGCGTCAAGTCTCCGCCGATGACGCGGAATAAACCGGCGGCGACGGTTACCGAGGCGCTGTCCCCGGCGGGGACGGTATAGAAGAACGAGACCTGCGGGCGGCGGAAACCGATATTGCCGCAACCCCAGAGGACGGCATAATTGAGCGTCGACGGGTTCAATGGAGCCACTATGTCCCACGTCTGCCCGGCCAGGAGTTTGAATTGACCCGATTGAACGGTGAAAAACGCGTGACGCATCTGCAGGATCGGTTTGTTCTCCGGCGCCGATCCCCCCGAAACGCCGCCATAAAGGTCCAGCTCCATCTGCGCGTTCACGAGCGGCTTGATCCCCTTCACAGCCGCCTTCAGGCCGAGACGCGTCTGGTTGGCGGTCATGTTGAATTGCCCGTCATCCACCGCCGTGGTCTTTTTCTCCACCCATAGAATATAGTTGCCGTGGCTGGGGAGATTTTGATCGATGGCGGCGTCCAGCTTGATATACCCGTACCACTTCAAATCGACTGTCGGTTTGTCCTGACCGGCGGCCGTGCCGAAAAACAGGATGACAATCACTAATCCCAAAGCCCCGATGCCATACCGCCTCATCATGCCCTTGTTCCTTTCATAGACAATGCCGCGACTGCGGATACCGCTTCAGTCGGGCGCGGTTTTTCGTAATGGATGCGGGAAACAATAAAGGAAGGGGCGGGCAGGTTGTCAATTGCCCCGGCATCATATTGAGGGTGATAGCTTAGCGGATAATTTTCATCCGGTATGCTGGCGGGAAAACGATCAGACGGCTACAATCGACCGTCGGTGCGAGAATTGGCTATAACAGATGGCCCGCCTTGACCCGTTCGTCCAACAGGCGGCATCCTTCCATCAGCAGGGATTCATTCGATTCCTGAATGTTGGGTTCGGGCAACTCCTCGGCGGTTGTCGGTTCAGCCAGCCAGGAACCGTCGGCCCAGGTCAGACCCTCATACACCGCCTCGGCGCCGACACGATCCTGCAGTTCGGCTTGGATGATCTTGCCCCGGTCCATGCAGATGGTCAATGTGGGGGTACCGGGTTTGTCGGCCTGGACCGTAATCCGGACGGTTTTTCGGCCGGGGCCGAGAGCCTGGATGAGGTCGATCAGGTTCATGTCGGCCAGTCGCCCGCGGGCGCCCGCCGTCCGGACGGCGCCGGTGTCGGTTCGGCCCTGATGCGTGCCCACCTGAAACTT
>JAQVRW010000246.1 GCA_028700875.1 Candidatus Zixiibacteriota bacterium
TTTTTCTCCGCCGCCGATGGTCCCGTCGTCGGAGGAGCCTCGGCCTTTTTCGCCTCGGGGTCGATCGTCTTTTGTACGCCGTCGGATTTATACAGCACTGCCGCCACGTACCCGACAACCGAACTCTTGTCGCCGGACATATCGCCGGAGTCGCCATATTTCAAGAGCGCGGCTTTGTTGGCGCCGCGCGCCACCGCTGCCCTGATCACCGACGCCGTCGGCCCGCCGCCGCATGCCTCGGTCCGGCCCTCGGCCAGATATTCTTCCAGACGGTCGGCATCGAGATGTTCTAGGCAATCGATTCCGGCCGAATCGAGGCGATACCCTTCCGAGGCCGGGTGGTAATGTTGCCAATCGGTGGCCGAAATCATGATTGTTTGGTTGTCAAAGGGGACCGTCGCCAAGGCATCCGCCAATTCCTTGATCGTCTTATCATCCTGGTTTCCCATAACAATTGGCACGATCCGAACGTCTTTTAAAACCGTCTGCAGATAAGGCAATTGCACTTCCAAACAATGCTCGTATGCCTGCGCTTCGGGGATGGTGTCAAAACCGTTTTTCCGGGATAGAAACGCCCGGCAAAGGTCGTTGTCGCACGGAACCATGCCCAAAGGGGTCCGCCAGGTTATTTCGGGACCGTAGACGGACAATCCCTGGAACCGGATGCGATGCGATGGTCCACAGAGGATGACCTTTTTCACGCCGGAGTTTTCCAGAAGCTTGTACCCGTAGGCGGCGATCGGCCCGGAATAGACAAGTCCGGCATGAGGCACGATCAAGGCGATGATCTGGCCGTCAATCTTGGGCAGATCGGTCACTTTCGCCAAATGACCGGCCACCATCACGGTCAATTCCCTGGGATCGGACGGGTAAAACTGTCCCGCCACGGCGGGTTCCCGCACGGCAGTCGAGACTTTACCAGCACTCATGGCACACAACCCCATCAAACTGATTATGAAAATTCTTTTGAACATCGTTAACTTCACCATAATACAATACGGTTTCCGAAGAATCGGCGTCAAGCCAAAAAGGGTTGACAGGTTATCGTCAACGGGTAGTATAATAGGTGCTATGGGCCTGGTCGCGGTGGCAAAATACGGAGGGAAGAGGCCCGCCGACGGGCTGACCGGGGAGGAGTACGGTTGTCTGTTGACGGCAGGGTTGGAGCTTCTCAGCCGGGGGAGCGGGCACAAGGCGTTGGTAAAGAAGCTGTTTCCCTCGGGCGTGGTAGGGATGAAAATCAGTTGCCTGGCCCACCAGAACGCCACGCCGCCGGCCCTGGTCGATGCCTTGTCCAAAATCCTGACCCAGGCGGCGGGAATATCTGAAAACAATATGATAATTTGGGAGCGAACCAGCCGCGAACTGCAAAAAGCCGGGTACACGCTGAACGCCTCGTCGTTCGGACGCCGTTTTTTGGGGACCGACGCCGTCGGGGTGGGTTACCGTGAGGATTTCGACTCCTCCGGCAAGGCCAACTCGCGCGTGACGCGGATATTGACCGACATGGCCGACCACAGCGTCAATATGCCGATCTTGAAAGACCATTCTATCGCCGGATTGTCAGCCGGGATGAAAAACATGTACGGCGCCGTCAGTAATCCCAACAAATACCACGGCGACAATTGCAGTCCATACGCCGCCGATGTGAATAATCTCGCTCCGATCAGGACCAAACACCGCCTGACCATCATCGATGCCATCCGGGTGCAGTATGACAACGGCCCCGGATTCGACCCCGAACATTTGTACGACTATGGCGGTCTGATTCTGTCGGTCGATCCGGTCGCGGCCGACCGGGTAGGGTTGGAAATTCTGGAACATGTCCGCGCGCGGAACAAACGCCCCAGCCTGGCCGAGGCCGGGCGGGAAGTGAAATATCTTGCGGCGGCGGAAAAGATCGGGCTGGGCACAGCCGACATGTCCAGAATCGAGCTTCGGGTCACGATGGTCGACCGGTACGGCAACGTCTCAAGCGGGAGCCTCTTCTGATGGATCGACGATCGTTTATCAGAACGGTCGGCGGCGGGACGATCATCGCCGCCAGTCAGACCGATTTGATTCCCGCGGTGCTCGGGGGGTTGCAGAACGCCATGGCGTTCGATTTCACCAAGGAACTGTCGTCAGTCGAGGCTCGGCATTACAAGAAACTCCTCGGCGGGGGAATCGAATGCGGCATCTGTCCCCGGCACTGCAAAATCACCGATCTGGAACGGGGCTATTGCGGCACGCGTGAAAACCGAAAGGGCGTCTATTACACGCTGGTCTATGGCCGTCCGTGCGCGGTCAATATCGACCCCATCGAGAAAAAGCCTCTGTTTCATTTCCATCCCGGCACCACCGCTTTTTCGCTGGCCACCGCCGGATGTAACGTCAACTGCAAGTGCTGCCAGAACTGGGATATCTCGCAATCGCGGCCGGAACAGACCGACAATCTCGACCTGCCGCCCGCCGATGTCGTGGAACTGTGCCGTCAGCAAAGCATTCCGACCATCGCCTACACCTACAACGAGCCGATCATCTTCTATGAATACATGTCCGATATCGCCGCGCTGGGCCGTGAGAAGGGGATCAAGTCGGTCATGATCAGCAACGGGTATGTCGAGGAGAAACCGCTGGCGGAGCTTATCCCGCACCTCGATGCGATCAAGATAGACCTCAAAGGCATTCGCGACACCTATTACCGCGACTACGTAGACGGCGAGCTGAAACCGGTTCTGGAGAGGTTGGTGCAGATCAGGAAATCCGGCATCTGGTTGGAGTTGGTCTATTTGGTCATCCCTACGCTCAACGACAGCGAGGCGGAGTTCAGGGAACTGGCGCAATGGGTGAAGACCAATCTGGGGAAGGATGTGCCGCTTCATTTTTCGCGGTTCTATCCGCAGTATCTGTTGAAGAACCTGCCGCCGACGCCGCAGAAGACGCTAAAACGAGCGCATGAGATTTGCCGGGCCGAGGGACTTGAATATGTCTACCTGGGCAATCTCCCCGGTCACCCGGCCGAATCGACCTATTGCCCTCAGTGCGGCAAGATGGTGATCGAACGGGAAGGGTATCGGGTCGGGACGGTCAATTTGACCGATGGCCGTTGCCGGTTCTGCAACCATCAGATTCCGGGAAGATTTTCCTAAATGAGACGCCAGGGGTTGGTGTTGGGGCTGTTGTCTGTCGGCGGACAGGTTTTGCTCCTGCGCGAACTGGTCAGTTCTCTCAACGGCGATGAGCTGTTTATCGGCACGGCCTTGTTCGGATGGCTGATAGCCGTTGCAGTCGGCGCATTTATCGGCGGAAGGACATCCCGTTCATCGGCGAAAACGCTGTTCGTCATCGGGGCGATAGCGATTCCGATCATGATCGCTTTGGTTCGCCTGTCGCCATTGGCTTTCACCCGCGTTCCGGGGGAGATCGTCCCTTTTATCAAGGCGGTGCTTCTGTCTATCGTCGCCATGGCTCCGGTGGGAGTAATCTCCGGATGGCTCTTCTCCGCCATCGTCCGGCATGGTGAACAAAGCTCCGAGGCGATCATTATCGTCTACCTGTTTGAGGGGATTGGCGCCTTTATCGCCGGCGTCGTCATCACCATATTTTCCAGCGGCCTGCTCTCTACGTTGACAATTGCGGCAGTGATCGGATTGGTTGTTATTGTCGCCGCGATTTGGCCGTCGCGCCGTACCGGGAATATAATCGCGGTCGTTACTGGCGCGGTTGCCGTCGCCCTATGCTTGTCGTTCATTCCGCGGTGCGACCGATGGTTGGATACGGCCAAATATGCGCCGTACCAGATGCTCGAATCGTTTGACACGCCCTATGGCCGTCAGGCGCTGATTAGCCGCGACAGCAGCGTAGTGCTCTTGACCGACAACGCCATTGAGGCAGTCCATCCCGACCCGGAGACCGACGAGTATCAGTTTCTGCCGCCGCTGTTGTATTATCCGGAGGCCAAACGGATTTTATTCGTCGGCCGGGCCGAATTCGGCGTCGGGCAACTCGCCGATAGTTTTCCCGACGTATCATTTACCGCTCTGGATCGTCGCGCCGGTCTGAACGATCATCTGGCGGCGGTGTTGCGGCAGGTGGCAACCGTCGACCGGATAGACAATGACCCGGTGCGGTATCTGTCGCGAACCGATCCGTCGATTCCATATGACATCATCATCCTCAATGCCGGCGAGCCGGACAATTACCAAACCAGCCGGTTGTATGGGGAGGAGTTCCTGGATATCGTGCGTCAACGTCTCAAAGACGACGGCATCCTGTATATCCCGACGCGGTATGACACCGACCGGTATCTGGGGCCGGAGAAGACGCGGGTGCTGGCGATCATCTCGCATACATTAGGACGGGTGTTTCCCAATATCGAAGTCTGGCCGGGCAGTACGACGTTGTTTTTCGCCTCGCCGATGCGTGGCTTCGATCTTCCTCTCGATTCTCTTGTGGCTCGATGCGGCCGTCTTCCAATTACGCCTGCCTATGTCAACGGCGACTACCTGCCTGACCGGATGGAACCGATGAAGCGCGAGCGGTTGAAATCCGCGCTGACTGAATCAACAGAGATCAATTCGATGGGCAAGCCGATCCTGCCGCATTACCAGGCGCTGTACCGGTCGCTGGCCGATTCGTTCGACCGGGAGGTATTGGGCGGGATTCTTCGGCATCCGCGGTGGCTCGTGATCGTGCCGATTGTCATGCTGCTCTTTCTGGCCTCGACCATCTATAGCCGTCGCGAAGTGAATCGTTTCCCGCTGTTTCTGTTCTTCGTCGCCGGGTTGGTGTCGATGACATCCGAGTTGATATCGTTTTACCTGTTTCAATCGACCGCCGGGTCGCTCTATTCCGAGATGGCCGTGTTGATCGGGGCGTTCATGCTGGGGTTGGCCGTGGGGACATACCATGCCTATGGCGTCGGCCGTCGCCCGGTGGAATATATGGCTTTGGGACTTATGTCCACGGCGTTACTTTTGTTTATTGCGCGTACCGAACACCCCTGCATGGCTGTCTCATCGTCTTCCATGCGCTGTTTCTGTTCA
>JAQVRW010000247.1 GCA_028700875.1 Candidatus Zixiibacteriota bacterium
CCCGCTGACAACGAGGCCGTTTCAGGGTGCCAAGGCTGCCAAAAGCCGTTGTCGTTTCGAAGACGTCTACTGCGGGAAACATATCGGGCGACCATGATGGTGATCAAATTCATGGCGTTGGCGTTCTTTCTGGAAGCTTTGATAACGCTATATGTCCCAGCCGCATGGATCATCGCTGCGTTAGGCCCGCAAAACCCCTGGGCGATCCTGACTGCCACTGCCGTAGGTATTCCGGCCTACACCAGCAATCTGACCGCGCTGCCGATGTTGGCGCCGTTGTTGGCGAAAGGCATGGACCCCGGCGCGGCGCTGGCGTTTCTTATCGCCGGGTCGACCACGACTCTGCCGGCGATGGCCGCGGTCTGGGGTTTGGTCTCGCGGCGGGTGTTCGTTTTGTATCTTTCGTTTGTGTTGGTCGGCGCGATTCTGTTTGGATATTTGTTCAGTGTGATTCACCGCCTGCTTTAAACCTAATCGCGGCGGGGTCAAAGAAGCGATGGGCCGGAAGACCGGCCTTCGCATCATATTGTTCTCATTCGGATGCGACCTGGTGGGCGAGCTTGATCAGTTCCCAGTATGGCGGCCAGTAACCATTGTCCTGTTGGAACCGTTCCGCCAGAGCGCCAAGTCTCTCTTTGATGACGGCGTGTCGATGGGAAAACCATTTGTTTCGCGCCGCTCCGGCGGCGCTCATCCCCTCCGGAACCGGCCCGATCTTGCCGAACCGGTTGAGAATCATGCTGTACGCTTTCATGATGCGCGCGACGGGAAGAATGTACCAGTCGTAGTCCAACCGATCTCCCCGTTCCGCCCCTTCCAGCATGACATCCACCACGGCGTTGTCCAGGCGGTCTTTGCGGAGCGTCTCGAAATCGCGCCATTCGGCCACCACCCGAAGCTGGGGATCGTACTCTAAATCGGATGGTTCCTCGGTGGTAAAATTGCGCACGCCGAACGCCGCCAACCACAATTTCACCCCCGGACTGGAGATATGCGACAACCCGTCCCAGAGATTGACCCCCACGTGACGATAGCCGTCGGAGACCACCTCGGAACAAAACAACTGCGACGGTTCCCCGGTGTCCATGGCAAAATCATAGGCGATATGCTTCCCGTTGGCGCGGGCGAGGGCATACGCCGCCGCCTTATGCGGCATCATCGGGTCGGCGGTCATGGCCGACAGATCGGAACGGAGCCGCAGAACCATAATCCTCAACTTCGTATCCCGCAGGTAATCGTCCACCGTGGCGATGGCGACCCCTTTTTCGATATGGGATTCGATGATGGAAACGTCCCCGGTAGTCGAATCGACATACACCAGCGCGATATGTGAAAAATTGCCGGGGTAGTCGTTGCCGCGCGCAATCAACGCGGAGGTCGGCGCGCCGCCGCGCGAGACCAAAATGTCGCCGCTGTGGACCATGACGCCGAGGATCTGAGCCGACGGTGTCGCCGAGGGTTCCCGGCTTTCCAGAATAGCTTCGGTAACCGCCCCCGGCGTCGCCTGCAGCACGATTTCTTCGACCGCCGTACGGCCGCCATAAAGGAGTTTATATATGCAGTCTCGCGCGGTCGCGGAGTTGATGTTCCAGCGGGATGATTGATCCTTGACCGCGGTCCTGATGGCGCCGAATGTTCGGATATAATCGGGTAGTCTTTCCGGGCAGGCGCCGAGGTTCGTGCCGAGGGAAAATACGGCGCTTTCCATTTCGTTGAAGATCGGAGCTTCGGGTTGAAGCGTATCCGTTTGTAGACGTTTGAGGAGACTGTCCACGCGGGAGAAACCGGCGGAGATAGACAACGAAAGGTTGATGCACCCGGCCATCCGGGCTTCCTTGAAACGAGACTCCAATTGCGACCAGTAGGCGTCACGGTTCCAGATGAAGGGATGGTTCTCCGGTGTCGGCGGAATCGACGGTGACGGCGACGGAATCAACAGGACCAAATACAGCAGGCACAATATTGCTGCGCCGGCGAGAAGCCATCGATGCCGCACCGTCATGACCGCCTTTGTCGTTTGAGGAGACTCTACTCGATACGACAAAGTTAACGGTTCTCGTTGCGCAGGCAACTCAAATTGTTATTCGCGCTCCGCCGCGATCCTGCCGAAACAAGACAACTCATTATGTGATAGGTTATTACGGCCTCTCTCCCCATCTTCCGACATATCTTCCCATTCGACAAAGCGGATTGCATTTGGATCGCGATAGAATTATCTTGGAAATTCTTTGATTCGACAACCCGCCGCCTGCTTGGGCATAAAGTCATTTGATCGGATGCAGTCGGCCGAAATGACGTTCTTGTGGAGGTTACTCGTATGGTCAGACAGGGCAAATTGATGATAACCCTGACCGCCTGCATGGCGGCGATGATGGTCATCTCTCCCGTGTTCGGTGAGACCGCCCCAGGCGCTTCGAAAGATTCGGCCGAGGCGAAATGGGATGTCAGCGTTCCCCATGTGCCCAGCGATACGATCGAATTCGACGCCGTCGAGGGAACCTGGATGACGGTCGATGTCTCGCCGGACGGCATGACTATCGCCTTCGACCTCTTGGGTGACATCTACACCATGCCGATCACCGGTGGCGAGGCGACGCTTTTGACCGGCGGGCTGCCATATGAAGTACAGCCGCGATTCAGCCCCGGCGGCAAGAAAATCCTGTTCACCAGCGACCGCGGCGGCGGAGACAACATCTGGATGATGAATGTCGACGGCGCCGACCGCACGCAAATAACCAAGGAAGATTTCCGCCTGCTCAATAACCCGTCCTGGCATCCGGGCGGCGGATATCTCGTCGCCCGCAAGCATTTCACCAGCGGCCGAAGCATGGGGGCCGGCGAAATGTGGATGTACAAGGTTCCCGACGGCGGCGCGGGAGTCGGGTTGACCATGCGGAAGAACGACCAGCAGGATGCCAACGAGCCGATCTTCTCGCACGACGGCCGGTATCTATACTGGACGGAAGACATGTCGCCGGGGGGATATTTCCAATATAACAAAGACCCCAACGGCACCATCTATGTCATTCGCCGTCTCGACCTGAAGACCAACGAGATTCGTGACATCATCAACATCAATGGCGGCGCCTGCCGTCCGCAGATAAGCCCCGATGACAAGACGATGGCTTTCGTACGGCGGGTGCGAGGCCAGTCGGTCTTGGCGTTGTTCGACCTGCAAACCGGCACGATTCGCCATCTCTGGAACGGCCTCAACGAGGACCAGCAGGAAACCTGGGCGCTGTTCGGCGTCTATCCTGGTTTCAGTTGGACCCCCGACGGCAAAAACATCGTCATCTGGGCCAAAGGCAAAATATGGAAAGTCGATGCCGCCACGGGAACGCCGATAGAGATTCCGTTCAAAGCGCATGTGACCCAGATCGTCGCGAAGGCACTCCGTTTCCCGCAGATGGTGGGGGAATCGACATTCCCGGTTAACGTTATCCGCTGGCCGCAGGTGACGACCGCTGGAAACGATGCGGTCTTTCAGGCGCTGGGATACCTGTATCGCAAACCCCTGCCTTCCGGCAACGCCGTCAGGATCACCCGCCAGACCGATGCGTATGAATTTGCCCCGGCGTTGTCGCCTAACGACAAAGAAGTCGTCTATACGACATGGAATGACACCGTCGGCGGGACGATTCGGATCGCCGGTCTCGATGGACGTGGGGAGAGAACGATAGTCTCTCGGCCGGGCCATTATGCATCGGCGCAATTCTCGCACGACGGCACCAAGGTCGTCTACCATCGCGCCGTGGGAGATGCTTTCCGCGGATCGTTATGGACGGAAGAGCCAGGGATTTATATCATCGACGCCGCCGGGAAGACGCCGTCGAAGTTGCTGACTCGCGAAGGGGACAACCCCCGATTCTCCAAAGATGACAGCCGCATCTATTTGAACTCCCGCGAGGGAGAAAAGGCGGCGCTGGTCAGCGTTGACCTGCTGGGTTCAGATCGCCGCGTCCATGTCCTGTCCCAGCGGGCGGTCGATTTCCGCCTGTCGCCCGACGAAAACTGGCTGGCGTTCGAGGAACTTTGGCAGGCATACCTGATTCCATATCCGGCCGTCAATGTGCCGCTGGATGTTGCCCCGGAGATGACCAGTCTCCCCGTGAAAAAACTGTCCGCCGATGCCGGGACGTATTTGAACTGGTCGCCCGATGGCAAGACGATTTCGTGGAGCATGGGGCCGGAGCTTTTCCGCACCGATCTGGCGGCGGCGCTCGACAAAGACACGACCAAGACGTTCAAACCGACGGTGGTTAACCTGGGATGGGAAGAGAAGGCGGATATCCCCTCCACCGATCTTTATTTCGTCGGCGCGAAGATTCTGCCGATGAATGATCTGTCGGTGATCGACGACGGCGTCGTGCATGTGAAAGGCAATCGCATCGTCGAGGCCGGCCCGCGGGATAAAATCTCCGTCCCCGCCGGTGCGCAGGTGATCGACGTCGCCGGCAAAACGCTGATGCCCGGCATGGTCGATATCCATGCTCATCCCTGGTCGAGCGATCAGGGAATCTATTCCCAGCAGAGCTGGTCGTACCTGGCCAATCTGGCCTTCGGCGTCACCACCTCACACGATCCCAGCAACGACAGCAAGATGATCTTCGCCACCGCCGAGCTTCAGAAGCAGGGCTCTATGCTGGGCCCGCGCATTTTCAGCACCGGCACTATCCTGTATGGGGCCGAGGGGGATTTCAAGACCGTCATCAACAAATACGAAGATGCCGTCGCCGCCGTCAGACGCACCGCCGCCTGGGGAGCGATTACGGTCAAGAGCTACAATCAGCCCCGCCGCGACCAACGGCAGATGGTGATCAAGGCCGGGTCGGATCAGGGCGTGATGGTCGTTCCGGAGGGCGGCTCGACTTTGAATCACAACATAACGATGCTGCTTGACGGCCACACCACGATCGAACATCCGATTCCGGTGGCGCCATTGTATGACCCGGAACTTCGCCTCATGAGCCGGTTCGGAACAGGGTATACCCCGGCCATGATTGCC
>JAQVRW010000248.1 GCA_028700875.1 Candidatus Zixiibacteriota bacterium
CAGTTCCTGCTCCCGCAGGGTGATCCCCTTCTCGCGGCCGGTCAAGACCCGTTCTTTGTCGGCGGCCGTTTTCTCCCGGGTATTGAGGGTTTCGATGCGATGGCTGATATCCCGTTCTTTGTCGGAAATCCGCCGTTCGATTTTGTTGATTTCGTTCCTTTTATTCTGATTTTCGCGCTCGAAAGCAGACTTGGCCTTGAACCATTCATCCTTGGCTTCAAGAATGGATTCCTTCTTGCGAATTTCGGCTTCTTTTTCCGCTTCGGCGATAATCTTGCGGGCAAATTCCTCGGCATTGGCCAACTTCTTTTCGCCGATTCGCCGCGAGAAATACCAGGCCAGAGCGGAAGAAACGACCATCGCCAAGAGCGCCACGAGCACTATTAGCAGCGTTGTTTGCATCCGTCGGCTCCTCCTTCAAAGTAGAGCACGTTATCTATGGCATTGAACGGACAGGAAGGCGAAAGGCGACAAGGCCCGGGAGGCCTCATACATGGCGATATTAATCAGAGACGTGCGACAGCTTTTCGTCCAGAAGCGAAATCATATCGTGGGTGCGCTTTTCCACCGCCGACAGATCGGATTGCCCGCTTCTCCGCTCGGCAAACAACTCGTCGGCGATATTCAGCGCCGCGAGCACCGCAACCCGAGACGGTGATTTGTTGGGCACCTTCTCCGCCAGCTCGCGCATCGCGCGATCCACATATTCGGCCACTTGGCGGGTATACGCCTCACCGTTTTCGGAACGAATGGCGTATTCCTCACCATATATATTCACATGGACGATTTTATCAAACGATTCCATTTGATCTATCCGCCGCCCCGGCGACTCCGTCAACCTTTCGTTATGGTCCTATCTGTCAACATATCGTATCTATCGTAGACACCCCTCCCGGTGTCAACTAAAATTCCGGATCAGTTTTCTCATAATTTGCGATCCGGTTTAACAAAACCTCGATCTTTTCCTTGATCGACCCCGAAATCCGGGTCCATTCCGCTTCCTGTTTGACCGAAGCGGCCTTTTCTTCCTGAAGCTCTTTCTTCAGGCGACTGTTTTCTTCCTGAAACGCCCGACACTTATCGGTCAGGGCATCTATGTGCGTAACCGCCTTGCTGATCCGTTCTTCCAGCTTGGCAAAGGTATCCATATCCATCTCAGTTACTCCCTCAGGCGCGCATTGAATTTCTGTCCCAAATACTCCACGATCCGACCGTGAACCCGATCGACCTCTTCGTCTTCCAGCGTTTTATCCGCCGCCCGGTAGCTGATCGAAAAGGCCAGCGATTTCTTGCCGGCCGGAACCGGTTCTCCGGTAAACAGATCGAACAGCGAGGCCGCCTCCACCAAACCGCCCCCAACTGCCCTGATTTCGTTCAAAACCGCCTCGGCGGTCACCGAGGCATCGACGATAACGGCCAGGTCGCGGGTGGAAGCCGGGAATTTCGGCAACGACACAAACGGTTTCCGGGCTCGTTCGGGCGCAATCAATTGCGTCAGTTCCAGCTCGGCCCCGAAACAATCTTGCTTGATATCGAACATCCGGCATATCCGCCGGTCGACCAATCCCCCATGCCCCACAACTTGCCCGCCGCACAGGATCGCCACGGACTGCGCCGGATCGTATCCCGGCGCCGGTTCGAGGCGGAGCGATACCGGTTCCAGCCCGAGACCCTCGGCCAAAGCCGCCAGGACCCCTTTAAGCTCGAACAGGTCGCTTTCGAATGCTTTTCCCTTCCAATATACGCCATCCGGCCGGCCTGTCAGAAGCACGCCGGCATATTCCGGTTCGAGAGGAGCTTTCTCCCCTTTGAGATACACTTTTCCGATCTCGAATATGGCCAGATCCATGTTGCGATGACGGACGTTGTTGCCCGCCGACAGAAGCAGAGAATACAGCAACCGGGTCCGCATCACGCCAAATTCATCGGACATCGAATTGGTAACCCGTATCGGGTCGAGACCCGGATCGATCTTTTGCAGCCGTTCGGCATGCGCAAACCCAGTTCCCATCGTCTCCTCGAAGCCTAACCCGATCAAAATATTCCGGATGTCGGTCTTGATCGTATGGTGACGATGGGTCGGCGTGTATAGCGGCCCGCCGTTTTGACGGCTGACCGGAATATTGTCCAGGCCATAAACGCGGATCACTTCTTCGACCAGATCGATCTCGCGGGTGATATCCGGCCGGAAGGTCGGGACGACCACGGAGAGAGTATCCCCGGACGTCACGTCCATGCCCAGACCCCGCAAGGTCGTCTCCGTGAACGGAACCGCGACATCGGCGCCGCTGATCCGCCGCACCTGCGCCGGACGCAACGCGATCTTGACGGGAGAAATCGTGCGGGCATAGTTATCCACGACTCCGGCCGCGACCTCGCCTCCGCCGAATCGCACCATCATGGCGGCGGCGCGGTCGGCCGCGCGCACGACTCCATTAGGGTCAATGCCCCGTTCGAAACGATACGATGATTCTGTGGCCAGGCCGAGTCTGCGCGCCGACTTGCGGACGACTCCAGGATCGAAATAAGCCGATTCCAGAAGAACCGTCGTCGTCGTGTCGGCAACTTCCGATTCCAACCCGCCCATAACCCCGGCGGCGGCCACCCCGGCATGCCCGTTGGTGATCATCAGAACGGTCGGGTCGAGCCGATGTTCTTTGCCGTCGAGCGTAGTGAACGACTCACCTTCCGTCGCCCGACGGACGACCACTTCCTGTGAACCGAAACGATCATAATCGAAACCGTGCAGCGGCTGGCCGGTCTCCAGCATGACATAATTGGTGATATCAACAAGGTTATTGATCGGCCGCATGCCACAGGCCAACAAACGCCGTCGAATCCACCAGGGAGACGGACCGATTTTCAGTCCGGTTATGATCCGCGCCGCATACCGCGGGCAGGCCTGGCTGTCGGCGATGGTTATCTTGATAAAATCTGAGGCCGCCCTGCTTCCTTCGTGAAGCGGATCGATCTTCGGCGCATACGGCCGTCCGGCCAGTACGGCCAATTCCCGCGCTACGCCGATAGCGGAGAGGCAATCGGGGCGATTGGGGGTGATTTCGAGATTGAAGACGGGATCATCCAACCCAAGATATTCGAACGCCGGCTGTCCGATGGGGGCATCGGGATCCAGAACCATGATCCCGGCATGATCGGCGGAAATGCCCAATTCGTCCTCGGCGCAGATCATCCCGGCCGATTTCACGCCTCGCATAGTGATCGGCTTGACGGCCAATTCACCTTTCAGATTGGCCCCTGGCAGGGCCAAAACGACCTTCTGTCCCACGGCGCAATTGGGGGCGCCGCAGATGACCGTATGCGAAGCGTCGCCGGTGTTCACTTCGGTCACCACCAGACGGTCGGCATTGGGATGCCGCTCCAGCTTGGTGATATGGCCGATCACGACGTTCTGGAAATGCTCCGGATTCGGCATCTCCAGCACGCAGGCGGTCCCGGAGGCGGTCAGCCGCCGGGCGGTTTCCTCCGGGGACCAGTCTATCCCGGAAAGTTCTTTCAGCCAGCTATAAGGCAGTCTCATAATCTATTTTCTATCGAAATTGCCGTATGAACCTGATATCGTTTTCGAACAGCAGGCGGATATCATTGACCTGATAACGCAGCATCGCCGGCCGTTCTACACCCATGCCGAACGCATACCCGCTCACTCTTTCGCTGTCGTACCCGACGTTCTTGAGTACGGCCGGATCGATCATCCCCGAACCCAATATCTCCAGCCACCCTTCGTTCTTGCAAATCGGACACCCTTTGCCGCCGCAGAAGAAGCAACGGATGTCCACCTCGGCCGACGGCTCCGTAAACGGGAAGAAGCTGGGCCGATAACGCATGGCGACCCCGGAACCGAAAAATTCGTAGACGAACGCTTCCAGCACGCCTTTCAAATCACTGAAGGTGACATTGGTATCGACGAAGAATCCTTCCACCTGATGGAAGACACAGTGAGCGCGGGCGTTGACCGCCTCGTTACGGAAGACCAGCCCGGGGGCGATGATTTTGACCGGAGGTTTGCGTTTCTCGAATTCCCGCACCTGAACGCCCGACGTATGCGTCCGCAGAAGCCTGTCCCCCTCGACATAAAACGTATCCTGTTCGTCGCGGGCGGGATGATCGGGGGGGAAATTGAGGGCGCTGAAGTTGTAGTAATCAGTTTCGATGTCGGGGCCGTCGGCGATCTCAAACCCCATCCGCTGAAAGATGTTCACGATCTGGTCCATGACCAGCGTGACCAGATGCCGATGGCCGTGATGCAGGGGTCGCCCGGGCAAAGTAACATCGATTAGTCCCGGGCCGGAAGCCGCCCCCATGAGTTCGTCCCGGCGGGAGACGATCAGTTCTTCGAGCTTCGACTTGAGTTGGTTGGCTCGGCCGCCGATATCCCGTTTCTGGTCGGGGGTAAGGTCCTTCAGGCCGCGCAGGATGGCGGTCAAACGGCCTTTCTTGCCCAGGACCTGGACGCGCAGTTCTTCCAGGATGTCCAACGTTCCGGCGGTCGTTATCTGCCGGACCGCGTCTGTCTCAAGCCTGCCCAATTCATCAAGGATGATTTGCATTGAGCAATCAGGCCTTGATCATCTGCACCAGGCGCTCGAAAGTGGCCATGTCGCGGGCGGCGATATCCGCCAGCACTTTCCGATCCAGGTTGATGCCGGATTTTTTCAAGCCGTCGATGAAGGTCGAATAATTGGTCCCGCACATCTTGGTCGCGGCCGAAATCCGGGTGATCCACAACCGGCGGAAATCGCGCTTCTTCAGGCGCCGGCCGGCGTGGGCATACCGCAGACTGCGGTGTACCGTCTCGATAGCGGTCCGGTATAACCGGCTGCGGCCGCCATAGAAACCGCTGGCGCGTTCGAGGGTTTTTTTATGTCGGGCCTTGGCGGCGACGTTGTTCGTAGAACGTGGCATAGTCTCAATCTCCTCAGACGGTCGTCCCCCGAGGGACGGCCGGATTTCTCATCCTAATAGGGCAACATGAC
>JAQVRW010000249.1 GCA_028700875.1 Candidatus Zixiibacteriota bacterium
CGATCTTGTATAGTTTTCCGCTGAAGTTGATCGGGTGACCGTGGGTCAGATGCCCGCCGTGCGACAGGTCCAAACCCATGATCGTATCCCCCGGCTGGAGGACGGTAAAATAGACCGCCATGTTGGCCTGCGATCCGGAATGCGGCTGCACGTTGGCATGTTCCGCTCCGAACAGCGCCTTCGCCCGATCCCGGGCCAGGTTTTCGGCGATATCGACGTATTCACATCCGCCATAGTATCGTTTGCCCGGATAACCCTCGGCGTATTTGTTGGTCATGACGCCGCCGGCGGCTTCCAGGACCGCCTCGGAAACGAAATTCTCGGAGGCGATAAGCTCCAGTTTATGAGCCTGGCGTTGCGCCTCGGAGATCAGGGCGTTATAGAGTTCCGGGTCTGTTTGCTTGACGTAAGACACGAATTACTCCTCTTCTTTTTTACTTCTCCGAAATCCCCGAACCGGGGATCTTCGACAACCGTCTGGCATGACGGCCGCCTTCAAAATCGGTATTAAGCCACGCTTTAAGGATACCCTCCAACTGATTGACATCAAGGTACTTCGACGATAACGTCAACACGTTGGAATCATTGTGCGCCCGCGCCAGCATAGCCATCTCGGGGTTGAAAGCCAATGTCGCCCGCACGCCGTCGACCTTGTTGGCGGCGATAGTGACGCCATTGCCAGTCCAACAAATGGCCACCCCCCGGTCAACATCTCCCCCGGCCACGGACCGGGCCACCTTGAGGGCATAATCGGGATAGTCCACCGATTCGAGAGAGTTGGCGCCGTAATCGACGACCTCATATCCCCAGGCTTTGAGTATTACTTTTATCTTCTCCTTTAACTCAAAGCCTTTGTGATCGGAACCTAACGCGATCTTCATGGCATATCCGTCCTGACCCTTTACCGCACGAAAGTCAGCCAATGATGTTCGTCGGGCATCCGCCCTTCGACAACATCAAAGAACTTTTTCTGGAGTTTCTTGGTATATTCGCCGGCTTTGCCGTTGCCGATCACGATCCCATCGATCTTGGAAATCGGGGTGATTTCAGCGGCCGATCCGGTGAAAAACACTTCGTCGGCGATATATAAAGCCTCGCGGGGAATAGGTTGCTCGATCACCTTCATGCCGGATTCGGTGGCCAGCGAGATGACCGTGTTACGGGTTATGCCCGGAAGGATGGAACAGCAGAACGACGGCGTCACCAGGGCGCCTCTCTGGACCACGAAGATGTTTTCGCCGGACCCCTCCGACACCATCCCCCGGGTGTCCAATGCGATCCCTTCGACATACCCGTGCGAGATCGCCTCCAGCTTGATCAGCTGGGAGTTCATGTAGTTGGCGCCGGCCTTGGCCATCATCGGCATGGTATTGGGGGCGTTGCGATTCCACGAGGACACGCAGACCGAGACCCCGTTCTCCATGGCGTCTTCCCCGAGGTATTTGCCCCAGGCCCAGGCCGCGATGGTGACATCCACCGGGCACTTGCGGGGGTCGACGCCGAGGGTGTCATACCCGCGATAGACGATCGGCCGGATATAGCACTCGTCGAGTTTGTTGACGGCGATCAGGTTCAAGACCGCCTCGTTGATATCATCCTTGGAAAACGGGATTTCCATCCGGTAAATCTTGGCCGAATTGAACAGCCGGTCGGTATGTTCCTGGAGCCGAAAACAAGCCGGGCCCTTGGGTGTATTGTAACAGCGCATACCCTCGAAAACCGAGGAGCCGTAGTGGACGACATGGGAAAGGACGTGGATTTTGGCATCGTCCCAGTTGACCAACTTGCCGTTCATCCAGATCTTGTCTGCTTTATTGAAAGGCATAGCCACTCCCGCATTAATTGGTTTTCATAAAACGCGAGGGGAGTATAGCACAATAGGGGGTCGTTTTCAAGGTCAAAATGGATGCCTTCCGAAGCACTGACATCCATCCGATGTGAAAGCGGGACAAAAAGAAAGGCGGATCGAAATCCGCCTTTCCGGCTTTTTATATGCACCCTTGTACCGGGGGTGTTCCGGATCGGAAAAGATATGTAATAAGGTACACCGCATCCCCAACGTTGATCTTGCAGTCGCCGTTGACATCGCCGACGGCTAACGGGTTCGGAGCCGGGCCGCCTCTGAAGACATAAGTGATGATGAAGACGGCGTCGCCGACATTCACTTTTCCATCCGAGTTGGCATCGCCGAACAACCACATTTTCAGCTGGTTCACGTTCTGTGATGGGGTCACGCCGCCGAAGAGATCGTAGGCATTGACCTTCCACGAATACACGTTGCCCAACAGCAGCGATTCGGGCATGGTGTAGGTCGTATCGAAGATGGCGTCTGACGAATCGGCATCGGTGAATTCCGCATTGTCCGCCCACAAAACCCGGTAATGGACCGCGTCGTGCAGGTCGCCGTCGCCGGAGGCATGCCAGATGAAAGTCGGTTTCGGATCCATGGTTACGGAATCATTGACCGGCGCGATCAGGTCGAACGCGACCGGAGATTGATTGACCGAATTGACCCAGAACGAAGCCCCTTGAGTCCAGAGGCCGTCTTCATACCCGTCGTTGGCCCGCACCCGCCAGAAATATTCCTGATCGTCGTTCAACGACGGCGTCACCGTCCAGGTCGTGGTGCCGGTTCCATGCGGATAGCCGCTGGTTTCGGCGACGACGACGGTCATCTGACTGTCGCTGCACACCTGGAACGCATAGGTAAGGACGTCGCCGTCGTTATCGTTGGTATTGCTTAATTGCAGGACGGGGGTCGCCGTGGCGACAGCGGTCATATTGTCGGGCGACAGATTAGTCGGAGTCGACGGCGCGGTATTCATCCGGAACTGGCTGACTTTCCAGGGCGACCATTGCAGGCCGTTGTACACCTGGACCCGCACATAATACGTGTGGCCGTCCTCCAAAACCCCGCCGGCGTAGGTAGCCATGGTATCGGTTCCGGAGATCGGCCCGATATCCCATAATTCCGCCACCGACCATTCGTTATCCGTCCCCACCTGGACTTTGTACGACTGCTGCGGCGCCTCCCCGGCGTCATGATATCCCCAGGAAATCTCCGGAGTATGGCTGACCAGATTCATCTGACCGCCCGGTCCGACCGCAACGGCCGACACGGAAGGATAGCCGCTCATCCCGGACATTCCGAAAAAGTCCATGATCCGATTGAAAACCGAATCGCGGTCGGCCCGGTCGGCATCGCCGGCTATGATCGATTCAAACCCAAAACCGAAGAAAACCAGCTGGTAAGCCCCGGAGTAGGACAAGGCCGCACGGCGAGTCGTGCTCAAATAGTACGCCTCAGGCGCCGCTCCCGAAAGAACCGTAATATGATCGGGTGCGGATTGGTTGTTGGCGCCACCGTGCCCGTTGATGACTATATATGGAAGACCGGTGAAAATGGGGCCGGCTTCCGCCGCCAGCACGGGAATCAAAGACGTGGATATGTATTGAGCCTTCAAATAGTCAGCGAGAAACGCCGAATCGAGCGTGGACAGTTGCTTGGCTATACCCTGTCCGGTCAGGAACAGTTTGCCGCCGTTATCAAGGTACCCTTTCATGGCGGTCACGTCCGCGATGGCCAGGGGATTGGTCCTATTGTCGCCGGTGAACCAGAACACCGCTTCATACTTGCCCAAAAGGCTCGAATCGGGATTGCCGGAAACCGACTTGTCCCAGCGGTCGGAGGGCATCCGCAAGACATACATGGGATTGGAATAGAAAGATTGAAGCGTATCGCCGTTGTCGTCGTCAACCAGCAGGACATGGGGAACTCCGACATTCCGCTCGAGCGTCAACAGGTTGGTATTGCCGCCGCCGTTGGAGCTGATCGTGATGAAGAAGGAGTCTATCCTCCCGGCATATCCGGCCGGTACCTCGAATATCAAAGGATCGACGTCGTTGTCGCCGGAACCGCCGCTGGCGATAGTCCCCATACTGGATGTCCCGTGGGTTATCGGAATGCTGGCGTCATCAATGGTCAGCGTGGCCGAGGCATCGACCGCATCCTTCCAGTCGTTGGACAGGGAGAACGTCAGGCGAATCGTCTCCCCCGGCTCCAATACCCCGTCGCCGTCGCCGCCGACCGCGTCGCTGAAGGAATAGTCGGTCATGGTGAAATACGGCCGCGACCAATACACGTCCAAATCGGCCGTCATCACCGAATCCGACGGCGTTATATTCCAGACCGCCACCTCCGTAGATACGCTGCTATAGTCCTTCGAGCCGGGTGTGGTCTTGTCGGTAAATTCGGGCGCGTATCCGAAATTCGGGTAAGGGTCGCCGGCATCGCCCGAATTGTTGTCGTTCTGCAGATGAAACTTGCCGTCGGCCTGCTCCAGGAAAACCTTTGGATGCCATTCATTGGTGTTGCCCCCGACGTTATCGTCGATATGCCAAATCAAGACTCCGGACCCGGGAAGTTCGGCATCGAATCCCATCCGTTGCCGGTTTTCGACGATCCAGTACTGATTGCCCGACAGGCCGTGTTTCCATACCCGGTAGGCCACCGGATTCCAAGCCAGAGCCGGAAGCGACACATCGGTCAGGTTGCTGGTGACGTTGGTCAGACTCATCCATCCCAGGCGCGCCTTGCTCCAGGCCGACAGATGAGACGGGGTTTGCGACGTGCCGTTATAACTGCCGCTGCCCATCAATTCCCAGTAACCCACGCCGGCGGAGGAATAGTCGGTGTCATACATATCCGGCAAGCCGAGAACGTGGCCGAATTCGTGGCAGAAGACGCCGATGGCGCTCAGGCGCTGTTGCGAGGCGGTTTCCTCCGGTTCGATGGAATACGGGGAAATACGGACGCCGTCATGATACCGGGAAGTGATGCTCCATTGATGCGAATGGATCTCGCAATCGTTGCCGGATTCTTCGTACCCGGTGCCGGCATGGATGACGAAAAGGCCGTCCACGGTGCCGTCGCCGTTGTTGTCGAACTGGGAGAAATCGACGTCCGCATCGGCCAGGTCGACC
>JAQVRW010000250.1 GCA_028700875.1 Candidatus Zixiibacteriota bacterium
ACTCCAGAATCTAATAAACCGTTCAGAATTCCCGATAATTACTATACTGAGGGTCATTTCCGGCCTGATGTAGTGGTAGCAGGATTATCCAAGGAGTATCGATGGTTACATTGAGACGAAAGCCCGATTCCGGTTTTACCCTGATTGAGCTGGTCGTTATTATCGTCGTCCTCGGCATTTTGGCGGCGATTGCCGTACCAAAGCTCTTTTCCGTCAGCGAGGAAGCGGAAAAAGCGTCCGTGGCCAACATGGTTTCCAGCCTGGAATCGGCCCTGTCGGTCTATACGGCCAAACAATTCGTGAACGGTCAGTCAATTGCCGTCCATAATCCGTTCGACGATCTTTCCAACATCCCTACCAATTATAAAGGGACGAACGATCCGGTTACGACCGTCAATACCCCCAACGGTTCTTGGTCGTGGCGTCCGACCGGCAACTGGATTATGTACAATCCGAAGACGACAATCACCGGCGGCTGGACGAATGGAGAGCCATTCATCATTTACCAGGTGCAAACGGTGGTCGATAACGGGGAAACGGTGGGATTGCGTCTGACCACGACCCCGGCATACACCTATACCTGGTAGACGCAAATCCGATTTCGGCCCCTTTGCCCGTTCCGAACGGGCAGGGGAGCAAGGGTGGGTAACAATTGCAATCCCCCTCCGAGATCAGGCTCTTCGGCGCCCGGCCCCCTTTCGGCCGGGTCGTTGGACCTCGCGATAGCGGAAACAGGTCACCAGATGGTCGTTGACCATCCCGACCGCCTGCATGAAGGCATAGCAGATGGTCGGGCCGACAAATCGAAATCCCCGTTTTTTCAAATCGGCGCTCATCAGGCGGGATTCTTCCGATTCGGCCGGCATTTGTTTCATGCTGGTCAGAACATTGACTTTCGGCTTGCCCCCGACAAAACTCCAAAGGTAACGGTCGAGACTGCCGAATTCCTTCTGCACCGCCAAACATGCCTTGGCGTTGGCGACAGCCGCCATAATCTTGAGACGATTGCGGATGATGCCGGGATTTTTGAGAAGCTTTTCGATACGAGCCGGGGTATATCGAGCGATCTTTTCGGGGTCGAAATTGTCGAACGCGGCGCGGAAATTGTCCCGCTTGTCGAGAATGGTCTTCCAACTCAATCCCGCCTGCATGCCGTCGAGGACAAGGTCTTCGAACAGCCGACGGTCATCGTGCACCGGCGTCCCCCATTCGTGGTCATGGTAGGCGATCATGGCCGGATTACCATTCCAGCCGCAGTCAGGGCGAGGTTCGGTCTTATCGGTCATTGACGGCAATCTCCCGCATTGGATGTCGAAGCGTTCATGTCCCGTCAGAATACGATTGCGGCCGCCGCCGGTCAATCACAAATCACAGGGTAGATGTGGATCCGCCGAAGGCGGATCGGGCACGGCAGTCGCCTATAAACAGAAACACCCCCAGGCCGGAAGACTTGGGGGTGTCACACGAAACATGATTTGGAGTTCAGGAGACAGCCGCTAGAACGACCAGTTCACGATGGGAAAGACCGGGAACGCGCCGCCCTGCTTGATGATATTGACAAGGCCGATCTGCAGGCCGTTCAGCGTCCGGGCATAGTTGACAAAACCCAGTTGAAGGCCCTTGGCATGATTGGCATAGTTGACCAATCCCCATTGCAGGCCCTCGAAATTGCCATTCACGATGTTGATCGCATTGTCCTGCCAGCCCACAAAATCGGCGTCCGCCAAACCAACCAGCCCGAATTGTGCGGCGGTTGACACGCCGGAGGTCGTGTGGTTGACCAGGCCCCAATCCAGGCCGGTGACGCTGGTGTTCTTGCCGTAAATCAGGCTGAGTCGTATACCCGAAATAGCGTCCCTCTCCGGAAATATCTGGATCGGCGCGAATAACGCCAACTGAATCGGCCGATTCTCCGCCATCGCCGGCGCGGCGATAGACATGGTCGTCAAAACGACCAGCGCCACCGTGATAAACTGTTTCTTCGACATAACATCCCCGCATTCTTGCCTGTATAGAGTATTTAGAAACAATTACGCAGGATTTTGCCTTACCGTTTAGATTTTGTCAAGCCCAAGAGGATTTTATCATGCCGCCTGCCCCAAGACTCATAGCCCCAGCATACGCAATCGATCAGACTCAGGAGGGGAAAGCCGACACTAGTAAAATCATGATTTGTTTCATGCCCCCCTCCGAGCCTGCGTGCGTCATTCAATATACGCACATCCTGCCCCAAAGGTTGGGCTACCCGGCAACCAGATTCTCCCGGCTAGGATCACTATCTATTTATGAGGGGTGTCATCAGTCAGCCTTCTTAGCTATGGATCTAAGGCAATAATTGGCTCTATTGCCAAGGGATGACCATCGTAATTGACAAAGCCATCCAGTCTGATCTCCATTCGAAGTACGCTCGCATCTCCCAACTCATTTAATAGCGAATCTTTATTAAAGAATAACTTGCGCAAGCATAATGCATCCCAGGGTTTCAAATCTATCACAATATCGGAAAGTATGTCCTTGAATTGGAAACCATTGACACTGACTGCGATGCTCTCCGGTCTTAATACAAGACGTTGAATGTCGAAACCTGGTGATCCGTAAATGCCGACCTGCAAGAATATTCTATAGTAATTCCCAATAAGGGAATCCAACCTTCCCAACACCTCAATTGACAAAGGCTGATCCTTCAACATAATGTGAATATAATCCCCCGTGTCGCCCTTCGGCGGTCTCTCAAAATAAAGCGGTCTCCACGATTGCTGTGCGCCCGAACAACCGAGGATTGCCACCGCCACACCAAAAGAAATAATAATTGGCAGTATCGATTTCATGATAAGGAATCTGCTTTTCATAAATATCATAATCCCCCAAATGCTATCAACCAAAAAGTCTTTTCAGGTAGATTCGAACAATATGGCGGAGGAGGTAGGATTCGAACCCACGGTACCTTGCGGTACAACGGTTTTCAAGACCGCCGCTTTCGACCACTCAGCCACTCCTCCGTGCCCACGCCAAATGTCATATTTTCCAACCCCCTTGTCAAGAACTTCCCGGAGGGACATCGGGCGGTTCGCGAACCGCCCCTACAAAATAAATCGAGGCGCCGTCTTGGCAAATGTGCATCCGCCACGGGTAGACCGCGCGCAGGAGTAACGGGCCGGGTGACCCGACCCCTACAATAGAATTTGACGTTACGTAGGGGCGCGGTTTCCGCGCCTGCTGTCTTTTCGGGCACGCGGCCGTGTGCCCCTACAGGAAAAGAATGACTTTCGGTCGCGGAGGGAAGGGCGGCCATCCCGTGAGGTTATTCATCCGGGCCCTTGCAGTCGGTCGTCCGGCTCCAGCTCCCTGCGCCGTTGGAATAGGTGATCGTCACGGCGTGGTCGCCGGCGACATCCGCGTTCACATTCCAGATACCCTTGATTTCCACCGTATCCACCGGCGGCTTGCCGTTGCCGATACACAGGGCGGCCAGTTTCACCCGCATGGCGGTCTCCCCCGCTATCGGGCAATCCCCCTCCTCGGCGACGGTCGTTATCGTCAAGCCGGTCATCGTCTGATCGTTGCGCAAGGCAATCTCGCAATGACT
Source organism: Candidatus Zixiibacteriota bacterium (assembly GCA_028700875.1). Classification (GTDB taxonomy): domain Bacteria; phylum Zixibacteria; class MSB-5A5; order GN15; family JAAZOE01; genus JAAZOE01. The sequence goes on from JAQVRW010000250.1 coordinate 3,587, forward strand.
GCTGTCGAGATCGAGGCGAATAAACGAGGTGTCCTGCATCCGGCCGTCAAGCGTGGCCACCGTGTCGCCGCCCGAATACACAAACGACACCGTGCTGGTATGGTTGATCGAACCGTTGTTCCCCCCCGCAACCTCCTGAAACACCATATGCGCCCGCTCTATGAGCATTTCGACCACGGTGCTGGTGTCCGGGTATTTCACCTGGATGCCGTTTTCGAAAATCCGAATCGAATCCAACCCCTCGAAGATAACGGTATCGGACCGCCCGGGCGTATAGGTCCGCGCCCCAAAGCCGATGACATGCCAGCCATTGGTGTAGACGTAGGATTTGATGGACTTGATGATGACCGAGTCATCCCCTTGCAGCGCCTTCAGCGCGGGCGGAATCCCGCCGGACCCGTTCTTCTCGGTTATCTTCGCCAGCAACGCCATCGACACCGGGACCGTCTCGAAACCGGCCATGATTATTTCCGGCCCGAACACCGACTCCACGAAGGCCGAATCCCGAGGGGATGGTTTCGACGGCGTCACAACCCTGCTATCATCGTCCGAACATCCCCACACCAGCGCCAGCGCCGCAGCTGCACCGATAAACAGGAGGATTGCCCGTCTCATAGTCCTTGTACGCCGTTCGTTTCGCATGATCATAATATACTCATCGCCTCAACCCGGCGGCAATAAATAGCCGGCCGCTATTTCGGTCGCGCGGAGGTCCCGCCATAGAGACCCAGATCCGATGGCGACCCGTCGCGGTCGGTGATTTCTCCGTAACCGGCATCGATCGCAGGCGAGCCGGTTTTCAGATGAAAGTCGCCGCCGCCGACAAAAAGGGGATCGGCCGAAATGTTGCCGCCCGTGCCGGTCAGATCGGGCATAACGCGATAGTTGCCTTCCTTGTTGTTCCAAACCAGATTGTTGTAGAACTGCCAATTGGCCAACGTGCCGTAGTTCCACACGCCCACGCAGGGACAGACCCATTCTTTGCGCCAGCCGTTGTCGACGATGATGTTGTTGACGAACCGTCCCCGGCATTCGGGCGACCAGGGTGCAATCCCGCAGTTGCCGTTGTGACAGACGACGTTGTTGGCGGCATCCAAAAACGATTGTCCGGTGCCGATGATTCCCCACCCGAGGTTGTCATAGACCAGGTTGTTGTGAACGATCACCTGCGATGTTCCGAATGCGCCGATCCCTTTCCAGAATTCGGAGACGTCGTTGCGCAAGGCGACGCAGGTGGCATCCCAGGTGACGCCGATCCCCGCGCCGCGCCCTTTTTTGATCACGCAATCGGTGATGACGGCCGACGCTCCCCGGTACAGGGCGATGCCGTCCCAGCCGTTGTTGATGACGGCGGAGTTGGCGATCGATATTTCCGCCC
>JAQVRW010000251.1 GCA_028700875.1 Candidatus Zixiibacteriota bacterium
TCTACGCACCAGGCTCATGGGCCTCAGGTCAGGAACAGTTTCATCCCGGTCCGTTGGAATATACTGACCGCCCGGATTAAACATACAAGGTCAGGCGCCTTGGCGCCTGACTATTCCCCGTCCTTCCAGAACTCACGCTTTCATGGCGTGAAATAATTCAGGATACGGCTTGCGATTCGGTCCGCTTGGGCACGCCGTTGCCGTTGTCGATCAGTCCGTCTTTCAGACGCACCACCCGCTGGCAGCGGCCGGCGATGTTCATGTCGTGGGTGATGACGATGATAGTGTGGCCGTCGTGCCAGAGATCCTCGAATATCTTGATGATTTCGCCGCCGGACTTGGTGTCGAGGTTGCCGGTCGGCTCATCGGCCAGAATCAGCTTGGGATTGTTGGCCAGGGCGCGGGCGATAGCCACGCGCTGCATCTCGCCGCCGGAGAGTTCGGTCGGCTTATTCCCCATCTTGTCGGCAAGCCCGACGCGGTATAGCAGTTCCGTCACGCGGCGGCGCCGCTCACGGCCGCGGACGCCGGCGAAAATCAACGGCAGTTCCACGTTTTCATAGGTGGTGGCATACGGCAGCAGGTTGAACGCCTGAAACACGAACCCGACCTTGCGGTTGCGGATGTCGGCCAGTTGATTGGGCGAGAGCGTCTCCACTTCCTCCCCTTCGAGCACGTAACTGCCTTCCGTGGGCGTGTCCAGGCAACCCATCAGGTTCATCAGGGTCGACTTGCCGGAACCGGACGGCCCGACCACGGCGATGAATTCGTTGTCGGCAACATCCAGGTTGATGCCCCGCAGGGCCTTGAAGGTTACCTGCCCGGTGCGATACACTTTGGTGATGCCATTCATGGTGATCATGCGTCCAACCGCCCTTTCCTATTCATACCGCAACGCCTCGGTGGGATTGATCGAGGCAGCCTTGAGCGCCGGGAACAATCCCGCCAGAAAACCCAAAATACCCAGGATGATGGTGACGACCAGCCCGATTTCTAGCGACACGGTCGGCCGCCCCAGCATCATCAACGCCTCCGAATCCATCGGCGCCAGTTTGAACAATTCCGTCAGGACGTAGGCCACGCCCATGCCCAGCAGGCCGCCCAAAAAGGTGATGCCCAGCGCCTCGACGATAAACTGCATCAGGATGTAGATGCGCCGCGCGCCGACGGCCATCTTGACGCCGATCTCGCGCGTTCGTTCGCGAATCGAGACATACATGATGTTGGCCACCCCGACCCCGGCGATAAACAGGGTCAAAAACCCGATGACTCCCAGGAAAACCTCGATCCCGAACATGACGGCATCGGTGGTCCGTTTTTCCTCCACCAGGTCCCAGGTGCGCAGCGCCCGATCATCGGTGGGGTCAAATTTGTACTTGGTCCCCATCACCTCGAACACCCGCTTCTCAACGCCGGCCATGTTGTCGGCTGTTTTTGGCTTGTAGAGAATGTAATCCAAGTACGGGTCGTGGAAGATGGTCTCGAACGTGGTCGCCGGGATGGAAACCATGTCGGCGTCCTGGCCCTCGTAACTGCTCATCTGCAGTTTGTGCACCATAACCCCGATGACCGTGAAGGGGGTGCCGTTGAGATAGATCCGCTCGCCGATCACGTTCTCGGGCTTCATCTCTTCGCCGAACAGCCGGGCCATCGAACGGTCGCCGAGGAACGCGACTCGTCGTTTCAGATCTATATCCAGCTTATCGATCATCCGCCCGCCTGTCGCGGGGATAAAATTGCGCATGTCGCGGTACTCGGGATAGATGCCGCAGATGCGGTCGTTGAGCACCTTGGTGCCATATTTGATCGTCGCCCCCCAGCGGCTATATTCCCCCGCGACCGTCTCCAGTTCGGGCATCCGCCGTCGCAAATACTCGATGTCGTCGTTGCGAAGCCATATCCGCCGTCCCTTGCCGAACCCCTGATACGGTTTGGCGGTCTGCCCGCTCCACATGATGACGATTCCCTCGCCCAGGCCCCGCTCATTGACCGCGAATTGCCGCTTGAGTCCCTCGCCGAAAGCCAGCAGGAGCATGATCGACATCGTCCCCCACAAAATCGCCACCAGCGTCAGGATCATCCGCTTTTTCTGCTTGCGGAAGTCGCGCAGGAAGACATTGAATAAAATTGACGGGTTCATCGCGCCTCAGTATAGTTTCAAAGCCTTGACCGGTTCCAGCCGCGATGCCCGCCTGGCCGGGAAAAACCCGGATAAAAAGGCCACCAAACCCAATACGCCGACGGCCATCACGGCATGAATGAAATGCAGCGTGGGTTTCCCCAATTCTTCGATGGGGGCGGCTATGTTGTAGAGCGAGATGATGCCCAGCGCTATTCCCAGGCCGATCAATCCGCCGATAGCCGTGAGCAGAAACGTTTCGAACATGAACTGGGTCATGATGACCGCCGGTTTGGCGCCTAGGGCCATCTTGATGCCGATCTCCTTGGTGCGTTCCTCCAGCACCACGTTCATGATGTTGGTCACGCCGATCGCGCCGGTTATCAGCGTCAGGCAGCCAATCCCCACCAGAAACATCCGGAACGCCCCGAAGAAGGTCAGGAAGAACCTCATCCCCTCGGTGGTGTCCCAATTCATGAGCGCCTCGCTGTCTTCGGGGTCGAATTCGTAGCGAGCCGCGGCGTACCGGAAGATATCGCTCTTGGCCTGTTTCATGCCGTCGGGATCGGGCGATTGCACGACGACGTCATTCGGGTACCGGCGATTGTACATCCCCAGGAACGTGGTCGTGGCGACATAGGCGTTGCGGGTGTCGCGGCCGCCGTAACTGGAATTCTGCCCTTTCGGCTGCATCACGCCCACGATCACGAATGGCACGCCGTTCAACTGCAGCGTCTGCCCGACCGCCTCTTCGCCGGGAAAAAGTTTCGTGGCCAACTCATCGCCGATGAAAACCGTCCGGCGCTTTTCGGTCATGTCGTTGTCGTTGATGAACCGCCCGCCGGCCTGCGGGATCAGGTTGCGCATCTCGGAGAATTCCGGCCACACTCCGGCGACCAACGCAGTCATGTTGTTACGGCGCGATTTCAGCATCACGTTATAGGCCGGAAACTCCGGCGAGATTCGCTTGATGCTCGGCAACGATTTTTTCATCAGGATGACGTCGTCTTCGGTCAACCGAATATGCCGCCCGCGGGGCAAACCGTGCCATGGTTTCGATGTGATCCCCGGCCAGAGGATGGTGATCGATTCGCCCAAACCCTTGAAACGCGCCACTTGATATTCCTGCAACCCGGTCCCGAAGGCCATGAGAATCACGATCGATACCGTCCCCCAGAGAATGCCGAACATGGTCAGCAGGGTGCGCAGTTTCTGGTTCCGCATATCGCGGAAGAACTGGCGAATTGACAACAAGGGCATCATGGCTAAAATATCCCGGAAATATCCTTGGGCGGACGCTCCACGACCTTGGCTCCCTCGGCCAATCCCCCCGTCACCTCCACGCTGATGCCGTCGGATAAACCGGTCTGGATCGGAATCTTGGTGGCCGTGCCCAGGCTGTCCTGAATTTCAACATAGGCCGTATCTTTGACAAACTCGATCAACCGTTCCGGGATGATCAGGACGCTGTCTTTCCTGGTGATGATGATGTCGGCGTTGGCCGAATACCCGGCCCGCAGTTGCGTTTGTCCGGGATTGTCCAGATCGATCTCGATATCAAACACGGTGGAACCCTCGTCCTTATGGGCTTTGGGCGACACCTTGGTCAGTTTCCCGGCCACCTTGTCCTTCGGCAATGCCCCGACTTTCAACTCCACCGGCATGCTGATGCGCAACTTGCCGACGTCGATCTCATCCACCGTACCCTTGAAAAGCAGGTCCGACATGTCGGCCAGCGTCATCACTTCCGTCCCGGCCTGATAGCTGGTCAACGGCACCACCGGGTCGCCGACGTCCACGAAGCGGCTCAACACGATGCCGTCAAACGAGGACTTGATGACGTTGTCCACGAGGGTCGTGGAGACCTTGGTCTGCCCTTTCTCGATCAGGGCCAGTTTTTCCCTGGCCAGGTCCAGGCGCAACTGCTCTTCATCGCGGCGAGCCTTGACGTTCTCGAATTCCTGGGTGGAAATCAATTTCTTTTCGATAAGGGCCTGCGACCGCTCCAATTCACGGGCTGTGTTTTCAAAGGTCACCTCGGTGATTTCCACCAGGCGTTTGGCTTCGGCATATTCCAGTGGAGTCGGATCGGGAGATATATCCAGCAGGGGATCGCCGACGTGGACCACATCGCCGACGTCGACGTACAACTTCTTGACGATCCCGGAGATTTTCGATTTGACCGCGATTTCGTGCCTCGGGACGATGGTCCCCACGGCCAATGCCTTGTCGATGATCTCCCCTTTCTGGCAGGCGACCGTCTTGAGCCCGTCTTCTTTCTTGGCTGAGCCGTTGATGGCGAAGAACAGCACCACCGCAACCACGGCCAGAGAAATCACCGCCAACATAATCTTTTTAAACATCGCCAACTCCATCGGTATCGGTTACGGCCTGCCTGTTCAGGCCCGAATCTATATAGCGGTACGGGACGATGGGTTTTTTGTTTCGCCGCGCCGACCGCCCATTATTTGTCGATATGGCAACAATACAGCAGCAACCATAACGGATTGGACAGGTTTGGGCCACGTTCGGTTGCAGAATGTAATGGAAAAATTTGACCGAAATGCAGGATGACGGCTAGGCGGTCAGATGTTCGATCAAAATCTTGACGCCGATGCCGATCAGGATCAGGCCGCCCACCAGCGCCACCCGGCCGCGCCAGCGCAGGCCGAGGGTGCGGCCCAGAGCCAATCCGGCCGCCGTGAACACCGCCGCCACGATCCCTATAATGATGGAAGGATACACGATCCCGGCTCCGAGGAACGCCAGCGACAACCCGGTCGCAAGAGCATCGATCGACGTGGCCACCGACAGCAGTACCAGCGAGGCGCCCCGGG